>DAITNH010000049.1:0-23824 GCA_036834745.1 Prolixibacteraceae bacterium | reverse complement strand
TACGCAATAAACGGCGTTTTCATTCCACGATCGTTAACCCGGGTTTTGCTGTGCGGGAACGCCCTTCCGTTGTCGGCCATCACGATGATGATGGTATTGTCCAGTACTTTCTGGTTCTTTAGTTCAGCCACCACCAGCCCAACGTAGTGATCAAACCGGGCTATTTCATCGTAATAATTGGCCAGATCAGTTTTGGTTTCTTCTGAATCGACAAGGTAAAAAGGCGGTGTAAGTTTGGCGGGATCATGTGTTCCGGAGAATGAATTTGGCCCCCATGCCCTATGCGCATCGAGCGCTGCAAACCACATCATAAATGGTTTTTCCATCGGACGTTTCTGAAGTGTCGCTATCCACATTTCTTCGCCACCATCGCCAATGTTTTTTCCATCATTCACTACATCAAATCCCCTCCGGGCGTATTCCCCCATGTGAAACTTGCCGGATTGGGCAGTGTAATAACCTTGTTGTTTCAGGACTTCCGGAAAAGAGACCATCTCCAGCGGTGGTTCGGTATGCAATTCGGCAGCGCCCGTGTTGTGCGGATAACGGCCTGTGATAATGCTGTTTCGGCTCGGACTGCACGAACTGGCGGTCAGAAAAAAGTTGGTAAAACGAATACCCTTCGAAGCCAGTTGGTCGATATTCGGTGTTTTCACATCGCGGTTTCCGTAGCAGCCAAAATCGTCCCAGCTCACATCGTCGGCCAAAATAAAAACCATATTTGGATGCCTTTGTTTGTTTTGCGAACTGACAGTCAAAGACATTAAAGCCAGGGATGGAATAAAAAGCGAAGATTTTATGAATTGGAAAGTGATCATATGGGTTACTCTTTTATTCAATTTAATTTTAAAATGCTGGTGAACAGGGGAAAAATCATTTTTCCTGATTTGGTCCGAAAATAGATTTCAAGGCAGTAATCACTTGCATCCAGAAAAACGTCAGGAATAAAAATTTCGCCTGTCATCCCCTGTGAGTTTGCCGCATATTGGTAGGGTTTCATTTTAAGATAAAGAGTACCAGGTTCTTTTAACTCTTTGATAAAGTTTGCCTTAACGGTATATTTACCAGGTGTGGCAATTCGAACATCCCAATATCCGAAAATCTCTTCCTGTTCCCAGATCCCAGCGCTTCCTTTGGTATCATTCCGGTTTAAAACAACCGGATTTTCATGTTTTGTTCCGGCAATGGCCGGGTAAACCCTGCGGTTGTTCGGGTGAGAAACCGTTTTTAAATACCATTTTTCAAGTTCTGTTTTAAGACTTTGAGCTTTTTCCCGGTTTTCGGTTATTATATTCTTCGATTCGTCAGGAGTGGCAGTTAAATCGAAAAGTTCAAATCCTTCGAGTCCAGACTGCTGATCGGTATTTCCAACTAATTTGTACCCGCCTTTCATCACGGCAAAGTTCCGGTATGGAATTGGGAAACCCCTTCCCCATTCGAAAAACAGTGTCCGATACCGGAATTCATGATCGTTACCTTCAAGTAATGGAATTAAACTGCGACCTTCAATTTGGGAATTTTCAGGTGTTTGAATATTACATAAATCGAGAATAGTGGGCAGAAGGTCGATGTGGGCCGCCGTAGTAGCGATTTCCCTGTTCTCCGGTAGTGTACCGGGAAAATGAATGAGGCAAGGTGTTTTTATCCCGCCCTGGTACACTGAGCCCTTTAAAGCGCGAAGCCCCATTTTGTAGCGGTTTTGCTGAGGCCCATTGTCCGACAGAAAAATAACTATTGTATTATCAATCAAATCCTGATCTTTGAGTTCATTCATTAATCGGCCAATATTATCATCAACATTGGTCATCATGCCATAAACCTTCCGGGCGGCATCCAAGTCTTTTACAGTCATGTTTGTTGGACTACCAGGTAATTTTCTGAAATCATCGGTGTTTAGGTTTTTATATATCGTTGCATACTTTTCGGGAACCTGCAATGGTGTATGTGGAGCATTAAAAGCGAGATAGAGAAAAAATGGTTTGTTTTTACCGGTTCGGATAAAACGTAGGGCTTCATTGGTGAAAACATCGGAACAGTATCCTTTGGTGGTAACCTTTTTCTCGTTTAAGTACATCACCGGGTTGAAATACGCGCTATCGAACTTAAAATAGTTGTCGTGATCGCCAGGCTGCCCAATGCCGCCACCTTTAAAAACAAACGATTCCGAAAAACCCTGATCGACGGGGCGGTAAGGGTAATTATCACCCAAATGCCATTTGCCAAATATTCCGGTTTGGTAACCATTGTCACGCAGGATTTCGGCCATGGTAATTTCTTCGGTGGCCATGACTGCACCACCGTTGTATGTGTCATAAACTCCCGTTGTCTGCGAAAATTTTCCGGTAAGCAAACTCGAACGGGTCGGAGCACAAACAGGTGAAACAAAAAAATTGGTAAACCGCGTACTCCGGGCAGCCAGATGATCAAGATTGGGTGTTTTAATCAGCGGGTTTCCGTTGAATCCGAAGTCGCCAATACCTGCATCATCGGTCAGGATTAAAATAACATTGGGCTGTTTCGTTTTTTCAGCACGAAGGATAGCTGCTTGTAACGATCCTGAAATCATGAAAAGCGATGCGGTTCCAATCAATGAATATTTTTTCATACTATAATAATTTGTTTTTTAATTGTAGTATGGAACTCCATGTTGCTGAATTATTTTCATTCTTTTAGGTGTTGTGAAGCAACATGTTCGTTTCATTTTTCCGGCAATTGATTTATTTTCTCTTTCTCAATATCGGTTGGTTCGATCCACCCCGCTTTCAGCTTTTCGCCAGCCATCACGCGATTGTAGAAATTCCGGGTGTTTTCGGAGTACGGATAAGTATCGAAAATATCGCCCCGGCCAAACATGCGCGGGTCGCCGTCTTTCTTGAGTTTTTTTGTCATTTGTTTGATCAGGTTGCTTTTAACTGTCGCATATTCCGGATCTTCGGCCAGATTCTCAATACATTCCTGATCGGTAGAAACCCGGAACAACTGCTCGCCGGGTAACCTTCCAAAATTCATGTCCCAATAACTGCTTTTCCCTTTGGACCGGCGATCGTTCAGAATAAATGATTTCGTTGGAGAACCATCGCAGTCCATATATCCGGTTCCAGGATTACCTGCCGGCCAACGTTCCGGATGATAATTCCGGAGATACAAAAAATCGTTGGTTACAATTCCCCGGATCGGATAGCCGACGTCATCGGGCCTTCCCAAATCGGTCCGCTCTTTGCCAATCACCATGTAGTCGCGGAATTTGCCTTTCTGCGTTTCATTGAGAACTGGTCTCATACTTTTCCCTTCCATTTTTTGCATCCCGCTTTGTTTTTCGGAAATACCTGCCAAATCCAGAAACGTCGGTGCAAAATCGGTGAAACTCACAAAGTCGTCAACTGTTCGCCCGGGATTTTTGATTCCCTTGGGCCACATGATGGCCAGCGGCAAATGGTTCGACAATTCATAGGCATTGCCCTTCACTCGGGGAAATGGCATTCCATTGTCAGCAGTTACCACAATCAGGGTATTTTCGAGCAAGCCTTTTTCTTCCAAAATCTTCAGCATTTTAGCAAGATGCGAATCGAAGTATTCAATTTCGAAGGCATAGTCGAGCATATCGTTCCTGACGGTATCGTTGTCGGGCCAAAACCCGAAGACTTTATCAATTTCTGAAATGGATTTTCCGCCTTTGGTTGCTCCGGCCTTAAATTCATAAGCGCGGTGAGGTTCGGTGCTTCCAAACCAAAAGCAGAAGGGTTTTCCATCGGGATTATCCTTCAGGAAGGCTTCGAAATTGGCCGCATAATCGTTATCGGAAATGTATTTTGCCGGTGGTGTAGTTTTGTGTTCGTTCCAGGATGGACCAAGCAGTTCGCGTTTTTTGCCGTCCGCCATTCCGGGATTTCCGGGAGCCCAACCTTTGGCTGTGAGTCCAACATGGTAACCGCTCTCTATCAGCGTTTCGGCATAGGTTTTAAACTTCGCCGGAAAAAACGGGACATGGTTTGCCGCTTCTTCCAACTGCCATGAGTTTCGTCCGGTAAGGATACTGGAACGCGAAGGTGCACATTTGGCATTGCAGGTATAGGCATTTGTAAACAGAATACCTTCGCGCGCTACACGGTCGAAAGCCGGTGTTTTTACCCACTTGCAGCCGTATGCCCCGGCATGAGGGAATGACTGGTCGTCAGCAATACAGAAAAGTATATTGGGTCGCTGCTGCAGCGCTGCCGGATTTTTCCCATCGGCCGTGGCTGTAAGGCCGGACAACGTGACCAGTACGGGCAAAAAATGATTATTGAGTTTGAACACCATTTCTTCGAGATTTATCGGGTAAATAATTCTTCATGAACCACATTCCCGTCAACATCGCAATGCTCCAGTTTTAGCCAGTTTTTGTTTTCGGCCTGATAAACAGAGCCTTTCAGGATGCCGCCCTTCACCCTCAAAAACCGGTGCTCCGGCCTTACATCCTCCTGTTTCCAGCCTTCTGCATGTTTATCGGAACCCGCACCGGTGCTGAATTCCCAAAGATTTGTTCCGGGCAAATTGGTCACATATTGCCAGTGGCGATCGCCATTGCAGATAAACACATTGTCAAAACGGTTCAGGAATTCCCGAATTTCGTTGCCTTCGTAGCTGAATTCCTTGTTGGCGTAATTGTCTCCTTTATTGTCGCGGTCTGGACCTAAAATCGGGTCTGGAGTTATCAGTAGTTTAAATGTCGCATCCGATTCTTTCATGGTTCGGAATAGCCATTCTTTTTGTTCCTGTCCCCAAATGGTTTTTGCGGGGCCATCGGGATCATCGTTTTTACTTCTGAAATTGCGTCCTTCCACCATCCAAATCTGAAGGTCTTTTCCCCAGCGAACTGTTTTATACGGTTTATCGTTCGTCGGAAATTGTTCTTTGTCAAATATTTCCAATCCCCGTTCCCATAAAACGGTTCCGTATTTCATTCCGGGATAAGCGTCATTGGTGAGCGCATCATGGTCGTCTTTCATCCAGTAAGTGGTAACCTGTTTATAAAATTCACGCTGATACGGAAGGGCAAAAATCCTGTCCCATTTAAAACGCATCAGCCCTTCGGTCAGGGCATAGGGCGCCGGTTTGTCGTAATATTCTACATCGCCGGTATGGACAAAAAAGTCGGGGAACATTTGGAGCATGGCCTTGTACATTTTATGGCCGTTTTGGGGATCGTCGCGGCGTGAATAGTCGTGGCAGGTAACGATGCAGAAGTTAAGGTCGCTGCGGGTTGCTGAATCGGGCGGTGTGCGGAAAGCGCCTTCAATCCGGGCAGAAACACCTGATTTTTTATCTCTCCGGGCTTCGAGTTCTACCACGTATTTGGTATCGGCACTTAAATTATCGATCTTCCATTGATGTGTAAAATTTTTAGTCGGATCAACTGACGACCAATCGGTTTCGATACGTTTGTCTGACTGATTTAATGGATAATAAATCATACGAACTTCCCCATCAAGTCCGGGACATGCGCCTTCCATCTGGTCGAGTGTAAAACCTTTTGGGATTTGTGCTTTGTAGATCGAATCAGGGTTTGCTTCCGCATCGAGCTTGCGGTGTTCTTTTGCTGAAGGAATCAGAAACTTTTCTCCGTCAAGTTTGAGCTCCGGATTTTGGGTAAGACGCGTCCAGATGACTATTGAATGTTGATCGGCCCAGCCATTGTGAAAGCCATTGCCAAAATATGGACCTGACTTTTTGGTTCTGGTGCATCCGGAAAGTAGAATAAGTACAAAGAATAAATAGAATAGCGTTTGTTTCATCGGGTTAGTTTTTGGTTTCGGGAGAGAATTTACGGATTTCGCCTTTTAATCGGGGATAACTTTCCCATATTTCAGGATTTGAACCCACTTCGCGCGGGTCGCCGGTTGCTTTTAACTGACTGACCAATTGTTTGTTCAACTGTTTCTGAACAGTGCTAAATTCAGGCTTCCCGGCCAGGTTAATCATGCAATCGGGGTCTTTCCGAATGTCGTACAATTCTTCGGCAGGCCGTTTGGCCGTTGCAGCCAGAAAAAGCGGGGCAAATTCAGGATCGGTCACATTTAGCTTTTTGTAGTACTGAAGCGTCGGCCCATCGTCAATATCCATGTAAGCGCCGTGCATGGCCCCCAATGAACCGTTTTTAAGGTAAACCTGCGGGTCGCCCGATGGCCAGTATTCAGGATGGTAATTTTTGATGTACAGAAATTTTTCGTTACGGATGATGCGCTGAGGATACCCGCGATTTTCGTAGCGGGACGATGAATGCCTTTCGCGTCCGGCAAAAATGACCTGTTTATTGGCTTTCCAATTTTTATCGTTGGGCGATTGTAAGCGGGCAAGCATACTTTTTCCGGCCATCGGAAATTGTTCATCGAACTTCAATCCGGCTGCGTCCAAAATAGTCGGAGCCAGATCGATGCTGCTGGTTGGGGCATTAATTGTCCGGCCTTTCGGAATTTGATTGCCCCAGCAAATTGCCAGTGGAACATGGATTCCGGGATCGTAGCAGTTGGCTTTGGCCCGCGGAAATGCCATCCCATTATCGGCAGTAACAATGATGAGTGTGTTTTCCAATTCGCCAATGGCTGCCAGTTTTTCGAGCGCCAGGCCTAAATGTCGGTCGAACCATTCTATTTCAACGGCATAGTCGAGCAGGTCGTTTTTTACAATCGGATGGTCGGGCAGAAATCCCGGAACGCGGGCTTCGTTTTCCGACTTGCCTGCTTTTATTCCCGAACCCACCTCATAAATGCGATGTGGTTCATTGGTTCCGAGCCAGAAAAAGAAAGGCTGACCAGGTTGCCGCTGCTCCAAAAAAAAGTCGAAATTCCCGGCGTAATCGATATTTGAAATTCCGGAGTAAGGAGGTTTTAGCTTTTTCTGATTGTATTCTTTGCCCACCGGGTTCTGTCTCCATCCCGAAACCTGCCAGTCGCCTGGTCCCCAAGGCTTTCCGGTAAAACCAACAGCATAGCCGTTCGCTTCGAGTACTTGCGTGAAGGTCCTGTATTTCATCGGAAATGAGCTGCCGTGCGTTCCGGCTTCCTCAATTTGCCAGGGATATCGTCCGGTAAGCATACTGGCCCGCGACGGACTGCATCCGGGAGATGTTACGAAAGCGCTGGTAAACAGGACTCCCTGCCGTGCAACTTTATCGAAATTGGGCGTTTTAACCCAATCGGCTCCATAAGTCGAAGCATGTGGGAACGACTGGTCGTCGGAGATGATAAAAAGGACATTGGGAGACATCTTTGGCTGATCGGTTGCTTTTGCGACAAGTCCGGATGGAACACCTGCCAGGGTCAATAAAAGAATGGATCGCAGCATAGCTCAATTTAGTTAGCATCGTTTAGTTGGTCGTTAAAGGTAAAAATTATTCTTCTTTTATGTGATTACTATTTTAAAATCAAATTAATTCGTTTGTATGAAGTAAGATTGGGCTTTCCATTGTCGGCAACTTTCAGAACCAGGTGAAGTTTTTTCCCCTTTTCCAGCCCGGACATTTTTACTGAAGCCTTCCCACTACCTGTTATTACCACCATTTCTCCTGAAATATCTGCGGTTTCCGGATAATTTAACCATTCGAAGTTGAGGGAATTCCCATCGGGATCAGTTGAGGCGCTTGCATCAAGTTCAACTGTTTCGATGGCATTCGCTTTTATGATGAGGAGTTCTTTGCCTGTTGAACCATTCACTGAAACCATCGGGGCATGATTACAATTTTCGTAGTCTCCAACACACCAGTCCATACGGGCTGCCCAGTCATTCTGAAAATCGGCGCGCCAGCGGAAAACGGTAGCCCGTGCATTGGTCACCTCTCCAAACGAATCGGTTGCATCAGAAAAATAACCATGTTCATTCCTGATAAACCGTCCACCCCAGCCACCGAGTTCAGGTTGTTCGGCAATGTTCAAACCATTATTCATGAAAAAAAACCAGGAAGGGGTATCGCCTTCTTTCATCACACCATGCGGATTAGGGGCAGTCCATGTTTTGGTGGGATACAATCTCCCAAGTGGACCGTGATTTTCCAGTACATTTTCTTTTAGCCATGCAAAAGAAGTGAGACTTTCATCACCGCCCAGATAAACTCCACGATAAGCTCCTTCGCGCTTATCGACACCTTCCGGCGCTTTGGCCAAAATATAGAAGGGTAGTTTAAACTCTGCGTACAGTTTCGGGAATATTTTATCCTGATCGTTGATGTCGTACACCCTTATTTTTGAAAGAAATTGATTGTATTCTTTAGTCGGGCGTGTGTTTTTCGCTTTCCAGAACGCCTGCGCCAAATCGGTTTGTCCGCCGAAAATGCAGATGTTTAAAGGCCGCCTGTCTTTCTTATCCACCTGCCGGATAATCCATTCAGAACCTTCCGTGTTGTGACCTTCGCCAATATTCTCCCAACCGCGGTTTGGATTGCCCTTTTTCAGTAACGAAAGCAGGAAGTCAGGAGAAGGAAATGCCTTGTCGTGTTTTAACAAATTGGGATAAACACCGGAATAGCCTTTGAAAATCTCTTCAACCAAATCGGGACGGATAATGGACTTTCCTAATTCGCCGGGTGTTCCTGCTGCAGAACAGATGATGCCTTCAATATCAAACTCGTTTGAATAAACCATTAACCTGACCAGCGATTGCTGGTCATCGGGGTCGCCGCCAATGTCGGTTGTAATCAGCAGACGGGGCGGTTGGGCGCTTACTGAGATTGTTAGAATTAGTGTCAACAGAAGCAAGTTGTACCGTTTCATATATCTAATTGATTTTGTTAATGCCCTCTTTTATCTGTAGCTTAAGTTCTGTATCAATCAGTGGATAAACAAATAAACACAATTTTTAGATTTATTGCTGATTTTACAAAAATCAAAAAAATCGATCCGATAAAAAATAAACCATTCGATCATCTTCAGGTTTAACTATCAGAATTTAAATTCATTAAAGATTTATGAATCCCAATGCTAATATTTTTAACAATTTTACTGGCAGTCACAATTCAAAATAAAAACAACATGTTGACAACGAACGAAATAATACTCGAAGATTTTAGGCCGGAAAATCATTTGGAATGGCAGATCATAAACGATGGAGTGATGGGCGGATTATCGGAAGGCCGGTTCAAACTCAATCCCGATCAAACAGCGGACTTTTGGGGCAATATTTCGCTCGAAAACAATGGCGGATTTGCTTCGGTGAGGGCGTTGCTTAAAGCATCGGTAACCGGGAATTTTCAGAAAATAGTTTTGCGGGTAAAGGGTGACGGTAAAACATACAGTTTCAGAATCCGCACGGACGCGAATTTTGACGGCATAGCTTATGCCTGCACCTTCACCACAAAAAAGGACGAATGGACTGAACTTGAATTCTCACCAGAAGATTTTGTTCCGACATTCAGGGGTAGAATTCTACAGCATGTTACTCCCTTGAATGAAACCCAAATCAGGCAGATTGGATTTTTGATTTCAGAAAAGCAATCCGGTAGTTTTAGCCTGAAAATTGACTGGATCAAGGCTTTCTGATAAATTCTTCAGAATTCGTATTCATTTCCCGACATAAAACTAAAAAGCCACTCCTTTGCAGAAGTGGCTTTTCAAATTTATAAATGTTTGCCTTACTTAATTACCAATGATTTATTTCGAATTTCGCCATCCGAAATCAGTACCACTTTGTAAAATCCTGCTGATAAACCATTCACAGCAACGTTTACATTGTGGATGCCTGCCACCCTTTCCGGGCTTCTTTGCGAATGGATCACCTGGCCGTTGGCCGTATAAAGTTTGATTTCGACATCGCGTGAATTTCCGGTAGCATACGAAATTTGAAATGACCCGCTGCTTGGATTTGGATACAGGTTAATGAACTCAAACATTTTACCCTGAGCGCCTGCCGGATTGATCGTTACAGACGTTGAAACCGTATCCGCATCTGAAACAGCGATTCCTCCGGAGAACAGGATATTTCCTTCCACGTCGTACAGGGTACAACCCAACTTAGGCAGTTTTTTCCGGAAAACGAGGTTGAAGAATCCCAGATTTTCGTCTGATCTTTTGGCTTGTGAAAGTTCGAAGAATGCATTGTTTTTTCCCATAAATGTGGCAATTGTTGAAGCCAGTTTATCGGGATATTCTTCGCCCTGATTTGCAGAAGCAGAGATGGCATAGAATTCAGATATGTTCTCGGCGACTTCCTTTTCATCGCTAAATCCAAACGAAACATATTTGATGGCGCTGCTCAGCGGAGTATTTACCACAGGGCTGATGCTCACCGCAGCAAGGCCGGTTTTCGCCGGATCTTTGTCAACGCCCACTTCAACATCTGTCAGAACCGAATTCGTCCAGTTGAATTCGAAACAGCATTTGGTGCCGTTGCATTTTACCACACAAACGGTAATTTTCCCTTTGTAGCTGGTACTTGTCAAACTGAAGTCAACTGTATTTACTGCCGAAGGAGTGATGTTTCCGATTGCAGGAATCCTCGTTGGATTCCAGCTTTGAGCCGATGCAACCCCATTGATAAGTAGTCCGCTTGTAGTGAAAATCCCTGAAGGAGAAGGAAGGATTTCGATGTAACAAATCGGAACCGAAGGATCGGTATTGACGACATGGAAAGTACCAACCTGAGTTTTCCAGAATGGCCATTTGGCTTTCAGTTTGAAATCAACCAGTGCACAACACGAAGTTTCGGTTGCAGTACAATCCAGTTTGATGCTCTTTTCGCATCTTTCGCCATTGGAAAATGTGATAAAATAATTCACTACAACTGTACCGGTAGTGGTTGCATTTACACAAAGTTCCATATTGAGAGCCACATCACCAACAGGAAAAGTAAAGTTGTTTTGTCCGGCATAACCCGAAGGAAGCGTGCCTGCATTCCATGCCACATTGCCAATGGTTCCATTGGTAATGGACACATAAACCGATTTCACTATACATTCAGTCGTCAGTTTGGTACAACATTTATCACCATCAGTTGCTGTTAATTTCACTTTTTCACAGCAAGTTTCAGTTATCACGGCACAATCAAGTTCAATTTTCTTTTCACACTTTTCGCCGTTTTCAAAATAGAATACATAACTGATAGTAACAATACCCGACTGGGTAGCTTTCACGCAGTTGGTCATATCAATTACACAACCGTTGGGCGCAAATGTGAAGCTGCTTTGTCCGATAAATCCTGAAGGCAATGTTCCGCAATTCCAGCTTGTAGAGCTAAAAGTACCGTTGGTGATGGTTACATCAACCGATTTCACCCTGCAGGTAGAAGTAACTTTTGCACAACATTCTTTCGTCCCGTCGGCACTGATTACTGGCTCAACTTTGATACTGTCGCAACAACTTGCCGGTATTGCCTTGCAATCAAGTTCAATCTTCTTTTCGCACTTTTCGCCGTTTTCGAAGTAAATTACATAGTTGATAACTACCACTCCGGATTGTGTTGCGTTTACACAGTTTACCATGTCGAGCAAACAGCCGTTTGGTGCAAATGTAAAGCTGCTCTGTCCTACATATCCTGAAGGCAATGGTCCGCAATTCCAGCTTGTTGAAGCAAATGTACCATTGGTGATGCTTACATCAACAGATTTTACTTTGCAAACTGAAGTAATTTTCGCACAACATTCCTGCGCTCCGGTGGCATTTCTTACTGGTTCAACTTTTACACCGTCACAGCAACTTGTTGGTATTACTTTGCAATCAAGTTCAATCCGCTTCTCACACTTTTCGCCGTTTTCGAAATAAATTACATAGTTGATTACAACGACACCTGATTGCTTTGCATTTACACAATTGACCATGTCAACAACACAACCATTTGGAGCAAAAGTGTATGAACTCTGTCCAATATAACCTGAAGGTACAGGAGTCGCACAATTCCATGTGGTTGAACTCAGGTAGCCGTTTGTTACAGTTACATCTATTGCTTTAACCTTGCAGGTGGTTGAAATTTTCGCACAACATGCTGCAGTTCCGTCGGCGCCAACAACAGGTTCAACTTTAACACCGTCGCAGCAACTTGACAAACCGGTACAATTGAGTTCAATTTTTTTCTCGCACTTTTCACCATTCGCAAACTCAACTTCATAAGTAATTGTAACCGGTCCCGTGATTGTAGCATCAACACAGGTATTCATACTCAGGTTACAAGTTCCGGGCGCAAAAGTAAAGGAGCTTTGTCCTGCATATCCGGACGGAACAGGAGTTGTACAGTTCCAGCTTACAGAACTAAGCGTTCCATTGGTAACTATTACCTTGATTGATTTGACTGGGCAGGTAACAGTGATATTCGCACAGCAACCGATAACTCCGTTTGCGCCGGGGGCTCGCTGCACTCTAACGCTGTCGCAACAATTGGCCACAGTAATATTTGTGTCAACCGTGAGGCAAACAGGTGGCGCTGCAACCGGTGTCAATGCTACCGATTGCGGAGACCCGTTCAGCAGGAAATTAGCCGAAGCAATGGCGGCAAAATCATTGCAAACCTTTTGCGTATTTAATGCCGTTAATGGAATGCCTACATCGAAATCCTCCAAAAGGTTTTTATTGGGCCCAAGGCTGAATATAGTTCCGTAATCGGCCATGATATTTCTGTCGGGAACACCAGCCCAGGTAGTAGGATTACAAGTTCCGGGGGTAACGTAAGGTGGCAGACAAATATTTATTCCGGGAGCCCAGGTCAATGCCGGCACTGGCGGCGAAGCTGCTGGTAGTAGTGATGTTGCATGGTTACCAACGTATGAAACATCGAACTGGCTTCCTCTGGCGACTGTCCGGTTAAAAATTAACCAATCTGCTGCACCGGCATCTCTGCCCAACAGGTCGATCAATTTTACCGATGAAACCGGCACATTGGAGGTATTTTTATAATTCAACCGGAAACGGGCATTGCTACCTGGAGCGGCTGTGCCACCCGATGCAAAAGTAGTTCCTCCGTCGGTGCTCATAAGTTTGGTTACTTCCTGACCAAATGAAGCCACCACCAAAACATTTACAGTATTTGATGTATAAGGTGCAAGAAGATTTCCGCCCGAAACCTGATAGAAGTTTGGAGTCACACCCGGAAGAGCGAAACTGTCCACTTTGGCATCAAATTCTATGTAATAATAAGGCAATCCCCATGTTCCGTAATATCCGCAATAGGCGGAATAGAACAACTGGCAATCGGAAGGAACAGTTGGCAAATTCCATGAAAGGTTGTTGCCGCTGTGCGAAGGGGTGACACCTGCCCATGCCGTTGTTCCCGGAGGAGGTGTTCCTCCTGTTGAACAAGGCGGATTGTATGTGCTCGCTTTGTAATAGGTTTCGTTGCCTACATAAGTAAAGTTACTGTGCAGTGCATCCTGAATGGCAGCTCCGGTTAAGTTGGCGCTTCCAATGTTTTGAACCCGCAAACGGAACCGAATGATATCACCGGGATTGTTACTGGTTTGAGGCGAACAAATATCCTTCAACAGGCAAGGTTTTGGAGTACCTGCTTCAACAGTAAACGAAGCACAGGACTGAGGCAGCGTCAATGCATTGGCCAGCGGGGCAAAAGTGGCGCAATTGGTTACAACTGTTGCGGTAGGATTCGGATTGATAGTGAAATTAACATACATGTAAATGCAACCGCCAACGGGCAAAGAACCAGTCATCTGAAACTGAAGGCTGGTTACCGGACCGGTTATGGCTCCCGAACCGTAACTGTTATTAATACCGCTTGCATAAGGTGAACTATTGATGTTCAGGTTCATTGTGGTAGTGGCGTTTGCACCATAAATCTGAACCTGGTTCACTGAAATTCCTGAAGGAATTGCATCGTTGATATTGAATGCGGTAAGCGGCACATTGCCATTGTTACAGAAAGCAATATAATAGAGGCCTGAACATCCGGGAACGCGATTGGTTAGCGAAAGGTACTTGCCAAAACTACCGCTCGGATTGGGAGCTGTAACTGCGATACAGGTTTGGTTACTGGTATGTGTCGCCGGCTGATTACAGCTAACTCCGGTAAGCGTTGACTGGTTGAGTATTTGTGTGCTGACAGGAAATGATCCTGCCGGATATTTTACTTTAATATCGACCCAGTAATATGCCCACGGAATGGCTGCATCCAACAATTGTGTGGGACAATTTACATTCCAGGTAATGGTTCCCCCCGTACCTCCGGGATGGGTGGCGCATGGATTGGAACTACTGATAAACTGCGCACCGGCCGGAAGAATATCCTTCACCACAGCAGTGCTCATGTTTTGCTGGCCGATCACATTTCCCCAGTAAGGATTGTCTTTCATTACCGATAACCTGTAAGTTATCGTATCTCCGGGAGCCATGATATAACCACAACTGCCGCCATTTGGATTCACCGAGGCGCCTGCAACAATTGCTTTGGAGACTTTCCATGGGTTAACCGCTGTGGCTGTTGTAGTTACATAAGGTGTAACCTGCCATTTATCTCCAACAAGTATCTCTGCCCTATTCCTTGCAACAGTTCCATTACAGGTTGTCCCTTCAGGAAATTTAACCACAATTGTAAACGAACCCGACGGAGCACACGCGCCTGGCAAAGCAGCCAGATTATAGGTTACTGTGTTGCCTGAGATATTGGTTGTTGGAGTTACTCCGCAAACCGGTCCGGCAGCAGTTACGCTAACAACCTGCAAAGATGTTGGAACCAGATCCTTAATTGAAATTGTCGGAACACCTGCAGGGGCTGAAAAGATAATGGTGTAACTAAAATTGACACCACTCGCAATGGTGGTGTTGCTTACCACTTTTTTCAGTGAGTACCCATTCTCGCTCCACAAGGCTTCGTTGGGATTGGTCTGACCGTAAGAGAAGCCTGAATTCATTCCCATCATGGAAATAAAAGCGACCAGCAGAATAATCAAATGTTTAAGGAAATTTTGAGAAGGTGTTGGCATCTTCAAGCCTTCGAATGAACGCATAGGTGGTTCACCAGTACTTTTTCGAAAATAAAGTAAAGCTGTTTTTTTCATAAGATTAAGTAGTTAAATTGTTTAATCTGCAAATAAAGGAATAAAAGAGATCTTATTCCTTTATTATTGGTAACGCAATAGTCGGTTAATTGTTCTAATATTTTTAGAATTTCTAATTAAATTATAAGAATAGGGATTTTATTAAGAATAAATAGCTGAAAGACCATTGTCTTACAGCTATTTATATTTTTAGAAATCTTTTTATCTACTGGAATTTTATTCGTATTTACACACTATTTCATCGTTCTCAACTCCTATTATCACCTTACTGCGACCCTCCATATTCGGGTCAGAATTTCGCGTGAAAGTTCGTAAAAAAAAATACTTTTTGAGCAGACTTTCTAGTAGTTGCGCTACAAACCTTAGTTTTCTTATAATTTCCTGATCCAAATATTCCTAAAACTGACTTCATTTTGATGGTTCTGCAACATCAGAGGAAGTTCGGCCTGACCGATAGGAGTTTTCTCATTTCCAGCTTGTGATGGTCCTTTTATTTCCACATGGTTCTGAATAAGAACGCCATTATGAAAAACGGTAAAGTAGCCGGGCGTTCTCTTTGATCCGTCGGTATTAAAACGTGGAGCAATAAAAATGATATCGTAAATCTGCCACACATCCGGTTTTAGAGATGCATTTACCAAAGGAGGATATTGCCTGTAGATTGCTCCGGCTTGACCATCAGGATTGGTCGGATTACGGAATGAGTTTAAAATCTGAACTTCATATTTTCCCATTAGATAAATGCCTGAATTTCCTGATTCCTGACTCTTTTTACCTTTCCGTACGTCCTTGAGGGGTGTTTTCCATTCGATGTGCAACTGACAATCGCCAAACTTTTCCTTCGTGTGAATATTGGGTGTACCAGGAACAACCGTAAACTTTCTGCCCCTTACTTTCCATGAGGCAGGACTACCATCCAAATCTGAAACTATTGATCCCTCGACAATATTTTCAAACTGGTTTAGGGAACCTTTCCCAAATAATACAAGTGCGTCAGATGGAGCTTTTCCTGCTTTCCCAGGTTGAATTGCAAAAGGCTCCTGTAGTTCATTTTCTGGTTTTTGTGAAAAAGCTGAATATCCGGATACTATAAATAGTAAAAGCTGAATCCATACGGTTACTTTTAAGCTGAATAATTTCTTGCTCATCATATTTTCATATAACTGAATTATTTGTGACTTTATCTTTCACACCAGTAGGTCGCTGTAAATCGACGCCCAAGGTTCTCTCATCTTTCTGACCAGCATACTATTAGCCATATCGTTATTGATGAATTGCTCAGCCTGAGGATCCCAATCAAGGTCTTGTTGAAGCTTCATGGCTATATTGCCCAAATGAGACATGGTAATTGAGCGATGTCCAATCTCAGCCGGTGCTATGGTTTCTTCACGTGAAATAACACAATCAATAAAGTTCCTGAAATGGTTTTCGCTTTTATACAGATTAATTTCTGAAGGAGAGATCACCGTATCTTTCAGATTTTCAGGAAAAACCTGGTGACTTCCGCGATTTGCCCATGCCCATCCATCAGTTCCGTGAAAAGTTACACCACCTTTAACTTTATTCGAAATAATGAGCTTTACCCCATTGGCATAGAGGCATTCGAAATAGAATTCGGTTGCTGTATTCCATATCGGGTGTGATGCCCACTCAGCCTTAGCATTTTGAATTTTCACCGGACCAGTGTATTCGGTTCCCATTCCCCATTGGGCAATGTCGGGGTGATGCCCACCCCAATCAGTAACCTGTCCGCCTGAATAATCGAGTACCCATCGGAAGTTAACATGAGTGCGGGCCGGGCAATAAGGTGCGTCGGGCGCTGGTCCGAGCCATGTATTATAATCGAATCCATCAGGTACAGGAATAGGCTTGGTAAGGTGGCCTGTTTTTCCAAAGTCGGGAGTTCCGCCAGGCAAACCGCACTCAACCGATTGCAACTGGCCAATACGACCATTTCTCACCAGTTCACACACTCTCCTGAAATTTTCATCGGAACGTTGCTGGCTGCCAGTCTGAAAAATGACTCCGTATTTTTTTACCGCATTGGCCATTGCCCGACCTTCAGGAATCGTTAATGCGAGCGGTTTCTGGCAATAAATATCTTTTCCTGCCTTTGCAGCCATCAGTACCGGAATAGAATGCCAATGATCGGGCAACACAACTTCAACTGCATCAATATCTTTTCGTTCAATTATTTCCCTGAAATCTTCGAATCCCTTGCAGCCTGTATATTTTTTTCCTGACAATTTGGAGTAATAGCCATTAACCAGATTCAGACCGATATCTCTTCCTCCCATTCTACCGTCCCAGTATCCGGTGCTTCGTTTATTTACATCGCAAATAGCAGTAATCTGCACCCGCTTGTCGGTTATAAAATCGTTGATGTCATTCATTGCCTGGTTGCCGGAGCCAATAAATGCCAGATTTATGCGGTCTGAAGGAGCATTCTTTCCGCGGACACAAGCTGGAATAATAGTAGGGATCACAATTGCAGAAGCAACTGCTGTCCCTGAAATCTTAATAAAATCCCGTCGGTTTAGTTTTTTCATTGTACTTTTTTTTACTTCTAAAAGTACAGTTTTTTTAGATTCAGTATAATAGTCAATTATGATTTCAAAAATATTGATTTCAAATTTCTATTGATTGAATTACTATTCATACTTAAACACTATTTCATCGTTCTCTACTCCGATAATCACCTTGCTTCGGCTTTCCATTTTTCCGGCCAGTATTTCGCGCGACAAATCGTTCAGCACATACTTTTGCAACATTCGCTTCACCGGCCGTGCGCCATGCGATGGGTCGTAACCAATGGCTGCCAGCCAGTCGATGGCTTCTTCCGAAATATCGATGGTGAACTTATTATCAGGAATACGCTTCATGATCAGGTTGAACTGCAATTTCACAATGTTGCGCACATCTTTCCGGGTCAGCGGTGTAAACATGATCACTTCGTCAATCCGGTTCAGGAATTCGGGAGAAATGGTTTTCCTCAGTAAATCGAACAAATCAGTTCTCGTTTGCTCTTCAATTTGTGCCCGATTGTTTTCGTGCATTTGCTCAAACCTGTCCTGAATGAGATGTGAGCCAATATTGGATGTCATAATGATGATCGTATTCTTGAAATTGGCAACCCGCCCTTTGTTATCGGTCAGTCGGCCATCGTCGAGCACTTGAAGTAACACGTTGAAAACATCGGAATGTGCTTTTTCAATCTCGTCAAAAAGTACCACAGAATAAGGTTTCCGGCGCACCGCTTCGGTCAACTGACCACCTTCATCATAGCCAATATATCCGGGAGGCGAACCAATTAGCCGCGTTACCGAGAATTTCTCCTGATATTCCGACATGTCAATGCGGGTCATCATATTTTCATCGTCGAACAGAAATTCTGCCAAAGCCTTTGCCAACTCAGTCTTTCCAACACCTGTTGAGCCTAAAAATATAAATGAACCTATCGGCCGTTTTTCATCCTGAAGCCCTGCCCTACTCCGCCTTACCGCATCGGCAACTGCGTGAATAGCCTCGTATTGACCAACCACACGGTGATGAAGTTCATCTTCAAGGTGAAGTAATTTTTCCCTTTCGCTCTGCAACATTCTGGAAACCGGAATACCTGTCCACCGCGAAACGATTTCCGAAATATCTTCGGCATCCACTTCTTCCTTTATCAGATGTTCTGCCGAACGGCTGTTTAATTCTGCTTTCAGCTTTTCTATTTCTTTTTCCGCTTCCTGAATTTTGCCATATCTGATTTCTGCAACACGTCCGAAATCACCGGCACGCTCGGCCTGTTCTGCTTCAAGTTTCAGTGATTCTATTTCCTGTTTATTTTGCTGAATACCGTCGATAAGCGATTTTTCAAGCTGCCACTGTGCCCTGAATTTTGATTGTTCCTGTTTCAAATTGGCAATATCCTCATTCAGTATAGAAAGCTTTTTCTCATCTTTTTCGCGTTTGATGGCTTCCCGCTCAATCTCCAGCTGCATGATTTTCCGGTCAATTTCGTCCAGTTCTTGGGGTACTGAATCCATTTCCAGGCGTAAACGGGCAGCAGCTTCGTCCATCAGGTCGATGGCTTTGTCCGGCAAAAACCGTTCGGTAATGTAACGCTGCGACAACTCAACGGAAGCAATAATTGCCTCATCTTTAATCCTGACTTTGTGGTGATTTTCATACCTTTCCTTCAGTCCACGCAGAATTGCAATGGCGCTCAAAGTATCCGGTTCGTCCACATTCACAATCTGGAAACGGCGCTCCAAAGCCTTGTCTTTCTCGAAATATTTCTGGTATTCATTCAGCGTGGTTGCCCCGATTGCACGCAATTCTCCACGCGCTAAAGCAGGTTTCAGAATATTGGCGGCATCCATTGCCCCATCGCTTTTACCAGCTCCTACCAGCGTATGTATTTCGTCGATAAACAAAACAATTTCGCCATCTGCAGCGATCACCTCATTTACAACAGCTTTCAACCGTTCCTCAAATTCGCCTTTGTACTTTGCACCTGCAATCAGGGCGCCCATATCGAGCGAAAAAAGCTGTTTTGATTTCAGGTTTTCGGGTACATCGCCACGAACAATCCGTTGCGCCAAACCTTCGGCAATGGCTGTTTTACCAACACCAGGCTCACCAATTAAAATCGGGTTATTTTTGGTTCGGCGAGACAAAATCTGAAGAATACGACGAATCTCATCGTCACGGCCAATGACTGGATCGAGTTTTCCATCGCGTGCCCGCTGATTAAGGTTGACAGCAAAACGGTTGAGCGAATCAAACTTATCTTCAGCGCTCTGGCTATCCACTTTGGCGCCTTTCCGGAGTTCTTTTACAGCAATATTCAGTTCTTTTCTGGCCACTCCGGCATCTTTCAGCATCCGGCTAATGGTATCACCGGTTTCTAAAAGTCCCATTAAAATATGCTCAACCGAAACAAACTGATCGTTCATTTCCTGCATGATTGCAATCGATTTTTGTAAAGCCTTGTTTGAATCCTGAGACAAATAAGGTTCGCCGCCGGTAACTTTGGGATACGATTGTACAATTCTATCTACTGTTTGCTGAATAACAATGGGATTGGCGCCCAGCTTTTTCAGCAAAAAACCAACTACATTTTCAGCTTCATGAAAAAGACCTTTTAAAATGTGCCCTGTTTCAATGGCTTGCTGATTGTTGCCCTGAGCCACCGTAAAAGCATATTGGACAGCTTCCTGCGACTTGATGGTGAAATTATTAAAGTTCATATTTTCTATTTTTAACTGTTTCCTGATTAAAGGTACGGAATTGAGACGATCAAATGGTTTGCCAAAGGGACTTAATTCCAAATTTCAAATTCCAAATTTCAGGTTTGCTGCACCTTGCAAGACAAATTGACTGGTAATGAGTTGATATACGGAAATATTTTCAGGTGTTATTCAAAACTAACTGACTTTTTGATAAGAACCTTTCAATCCTGAACCTTCTTTTTACAAAATTGTTTTAATTACCACTTAGGTAAATAATCCCGGAATGCACTTTTGCATTCTTAAAATTTCATAAACTCATGAAATACAACGAACTTGGAAAAACAGGCGTATTGGTTTCAGAACTTTGTCTTGGAACCATGACATTTGGTGGAAAAGGTTATTGGCAAGCTATTGGGCAAGTACCGCAGGACGAGGTAACCCAAATAGTAAAAACCTCACTGGATAGCGGCATAAATTTCATTGATACTGCGAATGCATATTCCGAAGGATTATCAGAAACAATGCTGGGAGAAGCATTAAAGACACTGAGGGTCCCGCGTCAGGAAGTGGTGATTGCCACCAAAGTAAGAATTCGAATGGGACCGGGTGCCAACCAGGTGGGACTTTCGCGTCTTCATATCATGGACTCGGTGAACGACAGTCTCGAACGGCTTCATCTTTCGCATATCGATCTGCTTTACATTCACGGTGTTGATCCGCTTACTCCGCCCGAAGAAACCATGCGCGGACTGGAAGATTTGGTGCGGTTCGGAAAGGTGCGCTACATTGGCATTAGCAATCATCCTGCATGGATGGTGGTAAAAGCAAACAGCTATGCCGATAAGATGGGTTGGACAAAATTTGTGGCTTCACAAAACTATTACAGCGTAGCCAGTCGCGATATTGAACGCGAAATAGTACCCATGGCGCTGAGTGAAGGAATTAGCATCATGCCCTGGAGTCCACTTGCCGGAGGATTTCTTTCCGGAAAATTTACACGCAACAACGAGGTCGCAGGCAATAGCCGTCGCGACGCGTTCGACTTTCCTCCCATCAACAAATCAAAAGCCTATGACATTATCGATGTAATGGCTGAAATTAGCAAGCGACACAATGTTTCCGTGGCAACAGTAGCCCTTAATTGGGTTATAAAACAACCAGCAGTTACCAGTACCATTATTGGGGCAAAAAACCTGGAACAATTGAACGACAATATTGGTGCAGTAAACCTGCATCTGACTCAGGAAGATCTACAGCAACTCAACGATGTGAGCGCTTTGACTTCCGAATACCCCGGTTGGATGGTGACCCGCCAATTGCAGGGACGATGGCCATCATAACCGTAATCATTCTTATCATTCTTAATAATTTGAAGCTTTAGCTGATTTATCATACTCTTGTTTTATTTGTTATAGTCTAAAAACTTGTGAAGTAGTATTTTTGTCGTGTAATTTAAAGACTAAAACACTATGCTTAGACTTACTTCCATCTTTGCCTTCATTCTGTTATCAATGACTGTTTTTTCACAGTCGGTCAGCAAATTCATCATCGTCGATCAATTCGGATATTTGCCGAATTCAAGCAAAATAGCAGTGTTAAAAAGCCCGCAAGTTGGTTTTGACAATACTGAAACCTTCACCCCGGGAGCCAACTATTCGGTAATAAATACTGAAACCGGGAAATCAGTGCTGACAGGGAAACCAGTAGTCTGGAAAAGCGGAGCAACAGATGCTTCGTCGGGCGATAAAGTCTGGCATTTCGATTTTTCATCGGTTACAGCTTTTGGCTATTATTACGTGCTGGATGTTGACAACCAGAAAGCATCCGGTAAATTCAGGATTTCGCCGGCAATTTACAACGAAGTGCTTAAACACGCGGTGCGTACTTTCTATTATCAGCGTGTTGGCTTTCCGAAAGACGCCGCTTTTGCCGGAAAAGCCTGGGCCGATGGAGCCAGTCATATTGGTAATTTACAAGACAAAAACTGTAGAATTTATAACGATAAGAACAATGCTGCAACAGAACGCGATGTAAGCGGAGGATGGTACGATGCAGGCGATTACAACAAATACACGAATTGGACTGCCAACTATGTGGTTGAAATGATGAAAGCCTTTTGGGAACGACCTGAAGCATGGGGAGACAATTACAACATTCCGGAATCCGGAAATAAAATTCCGGATTTACTGGACGAAGCAAAATGGGGAATCGATCATTTGCTCAGGTTGCAACTTTCAAATGGAAGTGTTTTGAGCATCGTGAGCGAATCACATGCCAGTCCGCCCTCGAAAGCTACCGGACAAAGCCTTTATGGCCCGCCAAATACTTCGGCAACACTGAATACATCGGCCGCTTTTTCCATAGCCGCTAAAGTTTACCGCAGCATCGGAATGGATGTTTATGCCGATACCCTTCAGAAAAGAGCAATTAATGCATGGAACTGGGCCGTAGCAAATCCAAAGGTGTTGTTTCAGAACAACGATGCAGTTTATAGTTCTCTTGGAATCGGTGCCGGAAAGCAGGAAGTTGACGACTATGGCCGCCTGATGGCCAAACTTGAAGCTGCCTGCTTTTTATTTGATGTGACTGGAGATGCCGTTTACAAAAGCTTTTTTGATGCCAACTACACGCAAGCTCACCTTATTGCCTGGAATTTTGCTTATCCATTTGAACCTGACAATCAGGAAACATTACTCTATTACACCACAATCGGTGGAGCAACACCATCAGTGGTTGATAAAATAAAAACCACCTATAAAAATGCCATGCTGAACGGAGCAGAAAACATGCCCTCATTTACCACAAAGAAAGATCCGTATCTGGCTCACATTAAAGACTATACCTGGGGAAGCAATTCGGTTAAAAGCATACAGGGAAATATGTTTTACAATTTGATTACATTCGAGCTCGACCCAACAAAAAATGCAACTGCCGAAAATGCAGCACTTGGTTACATCCATTATGTACACGGAGTGAATCCGTTAAATATGGTTTACCTGTAGAACATGTATAGGTATGGTGCGGAAAATGGCGTGAACGAGTTTTATCACAGTTGGTTTACCGACAAAAGTACAAAATGGGACCGGGTTGGAAAATCGACTTACGGACCAGCTCCGGGATTTCTCACAGGAGGACCAAATCCATCTTACAATTGGGACGGATGTTGCCCCGGAAGTTGCGGATCGGCTGCCAACAATGGCGTTTGTACTTCCGAATCAATTGCACCTCCGAAGAATCAGCCGGTACAGAAATCGTACAAAGATTTTAACACCAGTTGGCCACTGAATTCATGGGAAGTAACTGAAAACAGTTGCGGCTATCAGGTTAACTACATCCGGTTGCTGTCAAAATTTGTTGATCTCAGTTACGATTGCAACGGCGAAAAAGATGGAACTGCATTTATTGACGCCATAGGGAAATGTGCAGGTGGAAATACGGGAATCGAACCGGAAACCGACCCGGACAAATACACCGGAAATGCCCGAGAACTAAGGTTAAACAGTGATTTTCCAGATATCAGGATTTTCCCAAATCCCAGCAAAAGAATTTTAAATATTGAATTCGCCGGAAATCAGGATTTCAATTTTAAAATAGTAACAATGGACGGCACAGTTTGTATGGAATCATATATTTATGAAAG
>DAITNH010000048.1:0-23910 GCA_036834745.1 Prolixibacteraceae bacterium | reverse complement strand
GGAAATTCGTTTGAAATAGTGGCGACATCACTTCCCTGAGATAATAATTCTGGCTTTTAATGTCGACAAAACGGATATAATCCGGGTTTGTCCTCATTTCAGGAGTAAATGCTTTTGTGCTTCCGTCAGCATAAACAAGGTACATCGGCGCTTCATCATATTCCGAAACGTAATACATATCATACCAGATCGTCTGCAGCGTGGTTGATAAAATCATGCGCAACTTTGGTATTTGGGTCACCATCCTCCAATTTGTATTTAGCCGTTCACTGATTTTACTTTCACCTTCAGGATAAATACCTACAAATAAATAGGGGTTTGCTGTGACGCTCGCTGGCTGAAATTGATATGGAACAGTACTGCCAATGCGTTTCGTGCGCAACCATGCCCCATCGAGGGTAAACGAAGTATAGATTGAATTGATTTTTCCGAATTCAAAACTGAACTCGACGCCGGATTTTTGAGTTTCCTGATTGTTGACCGGCATCCGATACGAATCCGAAGCAATCGATGGTATTTTGACAAGCGTATGCGGATCGGGTTTTGTTCCCGTGGGTATGTTGTCGGTTTGATATTTGTCGTAATTGATGAATAAATAATTGCTCACAAAGTCGAATCCATTGGTCAGGTTTTCATTGAAAACAGTAATAATTCCATTTACTTTTTTAAACCTGAAAATCAGGCTTGCTTCTATTTTCAGGTTTTCCGAAGGTTTTAATTCAGCGTTTGCGGTTTCGTAAATCCGGGTGTTGATAATTGATGAATTATAAGCCGGATTGCCCATATAATAGTTCAAAGCGCTTAAATCGAAATAAGCTTTGTCGGGGTACAAATAGTGCAGCGATGGAGATTTGAAGGTTTTACCGATTCCAAAACCGACGGCCATTTTATTGAAAACACGGTTGTTATTTCGGGAAAGAAAAGAATATTGGGCATTGAACCGGGGTTCGGCATAAAATCCAAGCCCGCTTTTAAACACTCCTGAAGATTGAAAATTATTCAACCTGAATCCGACCTGTACATCCAGAAATGTTTTTCCCAATGTCAGCAACAACTTATCTTCCAGATAAACTGAATAATTTTGCAATGCAGGAATGTCTTTGTATTTTCTGGGGCGCACGGTATAGCTCGATACAAAAGGAGGATTGGTGATGTCGTAAATTTGTCCATCGCCGTAATTCGCGTTCAGGCGGTAATCGAATCCATAAAGTATTTTATTGGTGATGCCGTTGTGGAAATTGATAAATTTATTCGCCGTGATCTGGCCAAAAACGGTTACCGGCTTGCCATCGATGACATACCCGGTAAGTTGTTCTGAAGGCAGAAATAATCCGGGATTCTCGCCTTCAGTCAAAGATGTTGAGATCACCTGAATTCCGCTGCCTGACCGGTATTTGTCTTCGCTGCTGATTTGATGGGCGTAGGATACCGAAAACGAATAATCAAGGCTTGTCAGCAACTTTAGTTCCGGCGACCATTTCCCGTACATATTGAAACGCAGTCCACGGTCTTTCGATCGGATTCTTTCTCCGGCAACCATTGCATCAGGATCCGTTTTCACATCATCAATGGTTTCATAATAACTAACTTTTGCATGGTATGTCAATGGAATTTTCTCTGGGTCGAATATTCTCGAAAAGCCAACTTCGGCTGTCAACCGGTTAAACCCATTGTACTTGCTCCGTAAATCATCAAACGACTGCAAATAATCGAAGTTAAAATTAACACTGCTGCGTATTGATTTCAGGCTTAAGCCTTTACCGAAAGTAATTTGCTTTATTTTGGGATCGGTTTTGAGTTTTACCTCCAACGGAGTGTATCCGGCTTTTGTTTTAATGAGAACAACTCCTGAAGTCAGGTCACCAAAAGTAACTGATGGAATCCCCTTGATGACTTCAACCGACTCAATATTATCGGTCGGTATTTGTCTTAAATCGAGGCCGGAACCAACCACTGTACTAAAGTTGTCGCCTGATTTTGAGGTTGCAAAAGTTTGCAGGTTGGCATCGTTTGAAACAGGCGCCCCATCGACCATGATCGCAGTTCCCATCGCGCTGTTATCGTCGTATCCAATCTCGCGGATTGAAATTCGCTGTGCTGACCTCAAATCAGGATTTGCCGAGAGATTGCCCGGAAGCAATTGCATTACATCGGCCAGACTTGTCGGTTGCACGTGTTCGATGGCCGCATTTCCAATGATTGAATAAGTTGTAATCCCGTTATCGTTTTTTGACAATACAGTTATTTCATCCATGTCATACGAAATCGGGACCATTTCTATCTCGAAATTTGATTCGGATAAAAGTGCAGATCCAAAATTATTTGAATACGTTTCGAACCCCAAACACTTAACTTCGATGGTAAAAAACGGGATATCTAATAGCTTGATAACAAAAAATCCGAGTTCATCTGATGACGTCCAGAAATCGGTTTCCTGAATATATATTGAGGCAAAGCTAACTGGCTCCCCGGTTTTTTTGCTTAACAATTCCCCTCGAAATACTTGTGGAGACTGAGCGAAAATCCCTGATGCTAAAGCAAATAAACATAGGCTGATGGCAATCTTTTTCAACATAAAAACAGTATCAGGTTTTTCAGGGAACGGAATGCCAGGTGGTGACATTCTGCTCCCCGAAAATACTATTTAAATATTACTTTTTGAGTATATTTTTTCCCTTCAATCAATGCTGCAACAATATAAATTCCGGGAGTTAAGGAGTTATATTCAATCCTGCAAATTTGGGCACGGGGTTCAGTAATAGCCATCAGTTGTCCTGAAATGCTGTATACCAGGCAACGATCAATATTTTTATTGTCAGAAACCAGTTCCAACGCGGATGCTCCATACAAAACCTTCAATGGGTTTGGTGATTTCATTTCTGCGACAAATGTTTTTATATCAAGATCGGATACGGCCACCTTGTAAACATTTGATTTCCCCAAAACATACAAAGAATCATTCAAGACTTTACCCGCGGCAAAAATTGGGACTCCCAGATTACAATCCTTCCAGGCAGTACCTCCATCGTTTGTAAATTTGTTCGAAGTTGACGATCCGACCGACATCAATGAGTTATTGTCCAAAACAACAAAGTCGAGACCACCGTTAACTCCATTTAGCTTAGAAAAAGTATTGCCGCCATCACTTGTAAAAAATAGGCCCTTATTATTCGATGTTTGAAAATATACTTCATCTTTGGAATTCACTGTTATTGAACTAATAACCAGATTACTGTCTGTTCCAATGGTAAGTTTCGGATATAAATCCGTAAATATTTTTCCTCCGTCACTTGTTTTCAGGAGGATTTTATTGCCTGCCAAATAACCGGTTTCTTCTGAGAATTTAATTGACATTACAATGTCGCTTCCAAAATCTTTCGTGACAGCAGTCCATAAATCACCCCCATCAGTTGTTTTAAATACCCTGGAATGTTTGGTTACCGTTTTTGGAACCGAAATTGTGTCGTTCCAACCAACGTACATAAAAGCCGTTTTTGCATCCACACATTCGATGGTATAATTGTCCATTCCATAACATCCTTTCAGTGTCGGATTTTTTGATGCATCAGAGGGCGTGCCTTTACCAACGTTTTTGTTATTAAGCACTTTCCAGGTTTTCCATGCATCTTCGGTCTTAAATATCACTCCATTTAAATAGTAATCTTCTCCTGAAGGAAAATCGACAAGCCTGAATCTGCGAGAGCTAATATACCCGGCATTTCCTGAGGAACTTACACTCCGAAAATCGTAATTTCCCCCATATTTGAATAGTTCGGGAAAAGTTGCATCGGTCCAGCTAATCCCTTTATTTGTAGTCATTTTTGCAATCTGACCAGAGCCAACTATCAAGGATCTGCTATCATCAAAAATGTGCATTTTCTGAAGGTTGCTCGATCCGTCGCCCAAATTTATCGAGGCCCACTTATAGTTTCCTGACTTCAAATCGCTGACAGCTATTTTATATGCAACTGATGAGCTTAACGCATAAAGCGAATCGTTGAAAACTCCCGGTATTTCCCAGCAATTCTTTCCCGGATAACAGCTTATCCAAGTCGTTCCACCATCGATAGTTGCTTTTGAATTAGCGCTGGTACCCAAACTTACGGTAACATTGTTGTCAAGTTTGTAAATATCATTTCCTCCTGAAAGTCCAGCTATTTTTGAGAATGTTGTTCCGTTATCATTAGAAATAAAAGTACCGTTTAATGTCTGTATGTTTATTTCGTTGTTGTAGAATCGAATTTCGTTAATAAATGCGGTACTTCCTGCAACAGATGAAAAGGCTGGAAAAATGTCGGTTACAATATCGTTTTCGCTCGATGCCTTTAGGAGGATTTTGTTCCCTCCAATATAAATATCAGATCCGTACATTTTTACAGCATTAATATAAGCTCCACCCAAATCCTGGGTAATAGCAGTCCATTTTGTACCGCCATCAACCGTTTTAAAAACAGCAGAATGGGATTTCCTTGTTCCGGAAGAAACATCATACCAGTAAACAAAAACCATTGCTTTGGTATTACTGATGCTTAATACCGCATACGGGTCCAATGAATAACATCCCTTTGCATTGGGGTTTAAACCTGTATTTGTACCCTCGCCAATTGCTGAGAGATCAAGTAGTGTCCATGTTGTACCATTGTCAGTGGTTTTAAGCAAAATACCATTGACATAAACATTGTCTTCCCCACCTGTTGGATTGGTTACAAGTACGGATTTTCTTCCCACCATATAACCAACGTTTTCCTTGATACTTAAATCATTAAAACTATATTTGGGATTAAGCAGGCCAACATCATTCCACGAAACACCTTTGTCTGTTGTAATTTTGAAAGTTCTTCCATACCCCGCAATAACTCCGGTGTTTTCATCGTGAATACTCATCCCCTGAAGATTATTGTCTTTGCTAATCTCCTGAACTTTCCAATTAAAAACGGGAGTCGAAATTTGAGAAAAAGAGGAAACAGGTATAGAAAATATTAATAGTAGAATCAATAATTTCATATTTTTAAGCTATAAATTGAACTTTAAAATTGACCAAGATAATCAATTTTGACAAAATTCTGTATTTTGCCTTTTACAGCATTTTTGTTCAAGCTATCAGTTAAATCTAAGCACATTGATAGGTAAGCGTTTCTGGCAGAAAGTAAAAAAAGCAGGAGGAGGTTATGAGCGATTGTAAAATTTAATCAGCCCGGCATTTGATTGAGAAACAGTATCAGGTAAATTTCCAGGTCATTCTTTCATTCTTAAGCCGGGATAATTGGTGTCAATGAATTTAATAGCCTCTTCTTTGGTTTGGAAAAGATCACCTTCAATTTCATCCCAGTCCTCTCCATTCCTTATACTAAATTTAATACACCCTTTAACTGGAGCCATTACAACATCTTCAAGTGATCTCATTTTAATTTTATCGGATTGAATGCTAATTACCTTTGCATTAACCTCTTTTATTCTTAATGGGTATCCACTTTCATCATGCACAATTACGATCCCGTAACAAGTTATTCCTTCTTTTACCCATGAACCAAGCTTTTGGGGGATTATCTCATTTGAGACACTTTTACTTTCATCGTATTTATATTGCGCCAGAATTTTTGACTTATCGCTTTGACCACAGCCCCACATATTTAATAGCAGTATAACACCTGCAATAAAGGAGATCAATAGTTTCATAAGTTTTAGAATATTTTAAATCAAACTCCGATAATTGGTTACATATACCAATCCAGTAACTACCAAAAGCGTAAAAGAGATCGTACCATTATTTTTTTGTGAAAGTATAAAAAAAGCAGGACCGATTAAAATACGTACCTGTTTTTTATACGCTCAATAACAACACCTTAAATATTTAAATTATAGAAAAAAGAAATGGCCCGCTAAAATGCGGACCATAGAATATTTTTTAACCGACTAATTTGGACAAAAGTAACCTTAATATGCGTAGTCCTTTAACGATTTTTCAAGTTTCTTTCGGGTGAAGAAAATACGGCTCTTTACTGTCCCAAGCGGAAGTTTAAGATCTTCTGCAATTTCCTTATATTTAAAACCATCAAGGAACATATTGAAAGGAACTTTATATTCATCTTCAAGGGCGTTTATGCATTTGATGATTTCTTTTGAACTGTATATCGATTCAGGAGAAGGATAACTTTTATCTTTTGAAAATTTCAAATGAAAATCATTGTTCGCACCATCAAAAGTATTTTTTGATTTTACATTACGACGATAGTTATTAATGAACGTATTTTTCATGATCGTGTAGATCCACGCCTTGAAATTTGTATTTTGTGTAAACTTATCCCTATATACAAGTGCTTTCAAAAATGTTTCCTGAAGAAGGTCCTGTGCTTTTTCGTGGTCAGATGTAAGGCTTAGTGCATAGTACAACAACTTGTCTTGCAAGCCTAAAAGTGCGGTGTTGAATTGAAGCTGTGTCATGGCGTTCGTTTTTTGATTGTTAATACTGATGCAAATATATGGATTCACTTCTTCAAAAAAAGGATTTCCAAATCTTTTATTCTTCGATATTTTTGATTGCTGATAAAGATTATTTATACAGGGTTACCGGCGCAAACAATTTTAAAATATACGAACGTTTACATAAGTTTGTTTTGTAATTACAACATGTTCTTAAACAAACATTTCCGCAAGGAATAAAATTGGAAATACATCATTTGTTTTGTACTTTGCAAAATTCCGAAATCACCTTCCAACTTGTCTTATTACAATTAATTATTACTTTAGCCGCCTCTTATTTTAAAATTTAGAATGAAAAAAACACTTAAAACCCACAACCGGGCTGAAATGTTTACATTCAAACGTTGGGGAAGAAAAGCTTATTCATTGTTCAGTGTTTTAAAACAACCGGTGCGCATTGGTGTACTGATGGTTGCTTATACTTCATTATCTGAACCTGAATTGCTTTTTGCCCAAACCGACAGTTTGAAGGTAAGCATGGAATACAATCTTGACGAAGTCGAGGTTAGCGCCCAAAGAACACCTGTTACTTTCTCGCAGGTGGCACGGATCGTATCCGTAATGGAGAGAAATGAAATTGAGGCGGCACCCGTCCAAAGTCTTCAGGAACTGCTTGAATATGCGCTGAGTGTTGATGTCCGACAGCGCGGTGTTCATGGAGTTCAGGCCGATATCTCGGTCAGGGGCGGCTCCTTCGATCAAACCCTTATCCTTCTCAACGGAATCAACATTTCCGATCCACAAACCGGACATCATTCCCTCAATCTCCCAGTCAGCTTTAAAAACATTCAACGTATCGAAATTCTGGAAGGTCCTGCCGCCAGAGTGTTCGGACCCAATGCTTTTTCGGGAGCCATTAACATTATTACCAGTTCCGAAGAAAGCTCAGGTGTAAAACTGGATGTTTCAGGAGGACAACACCAACTGGCCGATGTGAATGTTTCAGGAAATCTTCAAACCGGAAACTGGAGCCAGTTTATGGCTGTCAACCGCATGTCGTCTGACGGATATATTGACAATACTGATTTCAAAACATGGAATGCATTTTACCAGACCAAACTGAACACAAAACCCGGAACACTGGATTTTCAGATTGGAAGGACTAACAAAGCATTTGGGGCAAACAGTTTTTACACTGCCACCTATCCAAATCAGTTTGAAGAAACAAAAACGACTTTTGCTTCCCTGAAATTTGAGACCGGCACAAAAATTCATTTAACTCCTTCTGTTTACTGGCGCCGTCATCAGGATAGGTTTGAACTTTTCAGGAGCGAACCTGCCAGCTGGTATGCAGGGCACAATTATCATTTAACCGATGTTTTCGGTAGCAACCTGAATGCGTGGTTCGCCTCGGCTTTTGGCAAAACCGCTTTCGGTGCAGAAATCAGGACAGAAAACGTATGGAGCAATGTTCTGGGTAAAGCGCTCGCCACACCGATTGAAGTTCCGGGCGAATCTGGTAAGTTTTTCACCAAATCATATTCACGCACAACCATTTCCTATTTTGCTGAACATTCGGTTTATATTAAACGACTATCAGTTTCGGCCGGTGCAATGGCAAACTGGATTTCAGACCTTGGATTTGGATGGAATATTTATCCCGGGCTGGATGCCTCGTTTGCAATTTCGGAAAATATAAAGTTGTATGGATCGGCCAACTCAAGCCTCCGGATGCCAACATTCACTGATCTTTTTTACAATGGGCCAACAAATATCGGAAACCCTGACCTGAAACCTGAAAAGTCAGTCACATACGAAGGTGGGCTGAAACTTACCTTCAAAGGATTTTCCGGACATGCCGGAGCTTATCACCGACGCGGGAAAGACCTGATTGACTGGGTACGTGAGAATGAAACTGACAAATGGCAAACAAAAAACCTGACCAGCATCAACTCCACCGGAATTGAACTGAGCGGGGACTTTTTTCCTGAAAAAGTATGGAACAAACCTGTATTTATTACCAAATTCGGGGTAAATTACTCTTACAGCGAACAGGATAAAGTCCAAAGTAACTTTTTCTCTTATTACGTGCTCGACAATCTGAAGCAGAAACTCGACATCGAACTCAACCATAAAATCTGGAATAAGCTAAAAGGCTCGTGGCGCATAAGTTATCAGGACAGAAATGGAATGCGTACCCAAACAGAATCCTATCAACCCTTCTGGCTGGTCAATACACGAATCATGTGGAAAAGCCCGTCAACCGAGATTTATTTACTGGCAGCCAACTTGTTTGATACAAATTATTACGATTTTGGAACTGTCGCGCAGCCGGGTCGCTGGATCAGTCTTGGAATTAGCCACCGGATAAAATTATAGATCATGCAGTTTTTTTTACTTCGATGGAATGTATTATATTCGCATCCTGAAAATTAAATTTGAATGTATGTTAAAAGGAATATTAGCGATTAGTGGTCAGCCCGGATTATTCAAAATGGTGACCGAAGCAAAAAACAGCATTATTGTTGAATCCTTGCTTACGGGCAAACGCATGCCAGCCTATTCAACTTCCAAAATAAGCGCTTTGGCCGACATTTCGGTGTTTACTGAAACCGGAGAAGTTCAGTTAAAAGAATTGTTTAAAAGAATTCAGGAAAGCGGTAAGGAAATTTCAACAAAAGCTACATCCAACGAGTTCAAGGCATTCTTCGAAGAGGTAATTCCGGAATATGACAAAAACCGGGTTTATGTATCCGACATGAAAAAAATAATTCAGTGGTATCTGCTGCTGAACGAAAAAAAACTGTTGATTGAGCCTGAACTGCCGGAATCAGAAGAAGAAAAACCAGAAGAAAAAGAATCTGATCAATAAAACGAAAGAACCGCACCAACAAATGCGGTTCTTTTTTTTTTAACGGACAATCATTAAACTTTAAAACAGACGCAACTGGCTGGGATCCTGTTTCGCTTCCTTTAGCGCTTTTCTGGCCAGAATCATTTCAAAAAGCTTAACAGTTGCAAGTGCATCACCCGCAGCACGGTGCCTTCCGTTGATCGAAATTCCCAGTTCATCGCAAATTTTCCCAAGCGAATACGACTTGTATCCCGGTATATACTTGCGGCCCATCCTTACCGTGCACATGGTTTTTCTCTGGTAATCGTATCCCAATCTGCTAAATTCTTCCTGAATAAATTTATAGTCAAAGCTTACATTGTGAGCTACAAACACTTTGTCGTCCGTCATTTCCACCACTTTGCGGGCTACTTCATAAAAACGAGGTGCCGATCGCACCATTTCGTTATCAATACCTGTCAAGCGGGTAATGAATTCAGGAATATAACATTCAGGATTGATGAGACTGCTGAATGAATCAACAATTTCAAAACCATCATAAATATAAATGGCAATCTCTGTTATCTTTCCTGATTTAGATGAATTTCCGGTAGTTTCTATGTCGATTATAGCGTACAAAGTCTCAATGTTTTGGCTGTAAAAATACTAAGTTTACTCAAAAACGATTGAAAGTTATGAAGGTTTATTGAACCTAAATATTTTGCTTTTGTTTTAGTTAAAAATTGTAATTAAACATTTTAAATTTGTATTTTTATCAAAGTAAAAATCAATAATCTTTAAACGAGCATGTTCGTTATTCACAAAAAGCGGATGATTATCCCACATGCGGGTTCATTCCGACCACACTTAAAATTAAAAAATATGAAAAAGACAATTTTACTTTTACTCATTGTGGCATTCGCAGCCACTGTAAATGGCCAGACTTCCGATAAAAAATGGGGCCTTGGATTGGGCGTTGGAGCTTACGGAACCGTTACAGATAATGGCGGCATAGGTTTTATGCCCGAATTATATCTCAGCCGATATCTCAGTCCAAAATTAGACCTGATGCTTAAAACAGACATGGGTTGGTTCAGATCTGATCTGTTAAGCAAACTCGATTTGGTCAACCCATTTCTTGATTTACGTTTAAAACTTTCCAACGAAACAAAAAATTTGCGCCCATATCTTTATGCAGGACCAGGTTTATTATGGGACAACCAGGAAACAGGACTGAATTTCAATGCTGGGCTGGGTACCAAGTATTATTTCAATCCCGGCACTGCGTTGTATCTTGATGCCGGTTATATCCATGGCATTGAAATTACAAGAGGTACAAACCTTGTAAGGGATAATTTCATAAAGGGTACTTTGGGACTTGAATTCGACTTTGGTAAAGTTAAAGATTCGGACATGGATGGTGTTTCGGATAAAAAAGACAAGTGTCCGAATACCCCTGCCGGTGTTGCCGTTGATGAAAACGGTTGTCCTTTGGATACCGATGGTGACGGTGTTGCTGATTATCTTGACGATTGTCCTACTGAAGCTGGATTAACTTCTCTGAAAGGATGTCCGGACAGGGATAAAGACGGCATTGCAGACAAAGACGATGCTTGTCCTGACGTTTTCGGTTTGGCCAGCCTGAAAGGTTGCCCCGATACTGATGGCGACGGTGTTACCGATAATGACGACAAATGTCCGAATACCCCTAAAGGCTGGAAAGTTGATGCTTCAGGATGCCCTATTGATACTGATAAAGATGGTTTATTCGACGAAGAAGATGATTGTCCGACTGTTGCAGGTCCAAAAGAGAACAAGGGTTGCCCTGTAAAAGAGTTAACTGCTGAAGAAATTGAAGCACAAAAGATGAAAGTAGAACCCGTCTATTTTGATTTTGACAAAGCCAACTATATCGCAATCGAAAAAGCAAAAATCGATAAATTGGTAACTTTACTGAAAGAAAACAGCAACTACAATGTTAACATTACCGGTCATGCCGACAGCAAGGGAGAAGATAACTACAATATCAATCTTTCGAAAAGACGTATTGCTTCAGTTGTAAAAGCAATTACTGCTGGCGGAATTAAAAAGAACCGTATTTTGTCAACTAAACCTCTGGGTGAATCAAGCCCCGCTGCTACCAACGATACTGAAGAAGGCCGTGCACTGAACCGCAGGGTTGAATTTGAAGTTATTAAAACAAAATAAAAGTATCATTCATTTTTTCAAAAAGCCTTGTCTGCATTCAGACAAGGCTTTTTTCTATTTAAATAACACCTATTTTTTAGCCTGAAATCATATCCTGCCGAAATTCAAATATCTTTGTCGCTCAAATTTCAAATCATGAAACGACCATGAGAAAATCTTTCTCACACAGTAGGATGGATTATTCGGGAGTTACATGTGGCAATTAAAAAACAAATTAAAAACACATGAAATAATGTCGATCGAACAGATTATACGCGAACAGATCGTTGAAGCGATTGAAAAATGCTACCAGCAAAAAATAGAACCAAGCCTCGTTCAGTTGCAAAATACAAGAAAAGAGTTTAATGGCGATATTACGATCGTTGTGTTTCCGTTTGTTCGGATGTCGAAAAAATATCCGGAGCAAACTGCTGCTGAAATCGGCGATTATCTTCAGCAAAATGTAACCGAAGTTAACTCATACAATGTTGTAAAAGGGTTTCTAAACCTGGTTATTTCTGCTGATTATTGGATTTCAGTTCTTAATTCGGTCACCTCAACTGAAAAATACGGAATTACCGAACCCACGGAATCATCGAAACTGGCAATGGTGGAATATTCATCGCCGAACACCAACAAACCTTTGCACCTTGGGCACATCCGCAACAACCTGCTTGGCTTTTCTCTTGGAGAAATCCTGAAAGCCAACGGAAACAAAGTGGTAAAAACCAACATTGTGAACGATCGCGGTATCCATATCTGCAAGTCGATGTATGCCTGGAAAATGTGGGGCAACGGACAAACACCTGAAAACACCGGCATCAAAGGCGATCACCTTGTGGGCAACTTCTATGTGAAATTTGATCAGGAATACAAAAAGGAAATTGCCACTTTGATCGAACAAGGCGAAACCAAGGAAAGTGCCGAGCAAAACGCTGCATCAATGCAGGGCGCACGCGAAATGTTGCTGAAATGGGAAGCCAAAGATCCGGAAACCATCCAACTTTGGGAAACCATGAACAGTTGGGTTTATGCCGGATTTGATGTCACGTACAAAGAATTGGGTGTTGATTTCGACAAAATATATTACGAATCGGAAACATACCTCTACGGAAAAGATGACGTCTTGCGTGGTTTGGCCGAAGGTGTTTTCTACCAGAAAGAAGATTCTTCGATTTGGGCCGACCTGACTGCGGAAGGACTTGATCAGAAAATATTGCTCCGCAGCGATGGAACTTCAGTTTACATGACACAGGACATCGGAACTGCTAAAGAACGTTACCAGGATTACCCGATCGACAAAATGATTTATGTGGTTGGAAACGAGCAGAATTACCATTTTCAGGTATTGTCCATCCTGCTCGACAAACTGGGTTTCGAATTTGGCAAAGGTCTGCACCATTTTTCATACGGAATGGTCGAGCTTCCGCAGGGAAAAATGAAATCGCGCGAGGGAACGGTGGTTGATGCCGACGATTTGGTGGCCGGAATGATCGAAGTCTCAAAGAAAACTTCCGAAGAACTGGGCAAACTGGAAGGCTACACCCCTGAACAAGCTGCTGAAACGTACCGGATGATTGCTTTGGGAGCGCTAAAATATTTTATCCTGAAGGTCGATCCAAAGAAAAACATGCTCTTCAATCCTGAAGAATCCATCGATTTCAATGGCAACACAGGTCCGTTTATTCAATATACCTACGCACGTATCCGCTCAATTTTGCGCAAAGCTGCCGACCGTAAAATAGAATTGAACCGCACTGTTTTAATGCATTCAGAACCCGGAATTAAAGAATTGCAATTAATTAAATTGGTTTCGCAATTTCCGGTGGCGGTGAAAGAAGCAGGCGAAAGTTACAGCCCTGCCCTGATTGCCAACTATGTATATGAACTGGTAAAGGAATTTAACCAGTTTTACCACGAAGCACCCATTCTGATCGAGGAAAACGAAGAAATACGAAACCTTCGCCTTGTTATTGCTGAAAACGTTGGCAAAGTAATCAAAACAGGAATGAAACTTTTGGGCATTGATGTGCCGGAAAGGATGTAGGAAAATAGTTTGAAGTATCTTTTCCAAAGTTTGTTATTTAATATATGTAAACTTTGGAAAAGCTTGTTATTTAATATATAAACTTTGGAAAAGCTTGTTATTTCAGCTTTTCCTTTAGTATCTCCTGAAATCTATACATTTCATCACGCAAACGGGCAGCTTCGTAAAAGTCGAGTTCTTTGGCGGCAGCTTCCATGTCTTTTTTGAGTTTGGCAATCGCTTTTTCCAGGGCGGGCGCACTCATGTACTGAACCACCGGATCGGCTGCCAGATTGGTTGGTTCATCGCCGCTGTAGCCTTTTACCTTCACTTTCATACCAACGCTGGCATAGCCAACAATTTCGCGGCTCGACTTGACGATCTGGGTTGGCGTAATGTCGTTCTCGATGTTGTATTTCAACTGTTTTTCGCGCCGGTAATTGGTCGAGTCGATGGTTCGCTGCATCGAGTTGGTTATTTTATCGGCATACATAATCACCATTCCGTTCAGGTTTCGGGCAGCACGACCAGCAGTTTGAGTTAGCGAACGCTCCGAACGCAGGAATCCTTCCTTGTCGGCATCCAGAATGGCTACCAGCGAAACTTCGGGCAAATCCAATCCTTCGCGCAACAAATTAATACCAACCAACACATCAAACTCACCCTTGCGCAGGTCTTCCAAAATTTGAATACGGTCGAGCGTTTCAACGTCGGAATGAATGTACCGGGTTTTTACGCCCATGTTGGCCAGATAGCTGCTCAACTCTTCAGCCATTCGTTTGGTCAGAGTGGTTACCAGCACACGCTCGTTGCGTTCTATCCGCAAATGGATTTCATGCATCAGGTTATCAATCTGGTTGATACTTGGACGAACATCAATAATCGGGTCGAGCAATCCGGTTGGGCGGATGACTTGTTCCACCACAACTCCTTCTGATTTTGCCAGTTCGTAATCTGCAGGCGTGGCACTTACAAATACGGTCTGGTCCACCACACTTTCAAATTCATCGAAAGTCAACGGGCGGTTGTCGATGGCAGCCGGAAGCCTCCAACCGTATTCGACCAGATTGATTTTACGCGAACGGTCGCCGCCAAACATGGCCTTTATCTGGGGCAATGTGACGTGACTTTCATCAATGATGGTCACAAAATCGTCAGGAAAATAATCGAGCAGGCAGAAAGGACGCGAACCCGCAACTCTGCCATCGAAATACCGTGAATAGTTTTCAACTCCGGGACAATAGCCCAGTTCACGCATCATTTCGAGGTCGTATTCAACCCGTTCCAGAATACGTTTGGCTTCCAGCGGTTTGCCGATTTCCTTGAAAAAATCGACCTGTTTCACCAGATCATCCTGAATTTGCCGAATCGCTAATTGCATCCGTTCTTTGGTAGTGACAAACATATTGGCAGGATAAATCACCGCCAAATCTAACGATTCAATGGTTCCGCCGCCAACCGGATCGAAAGAATAAATTTCTTCAATATCGTCGCCCCAGAAAACAATCCGGAAAGCAATATCGGCATACGCCGGGAAAACATCCACAGAATCGCCTTTTACCCTGAAATTTCCACGGTTGAATTCCACTTCGTTGCGCGAATAAAGTGCATCCACCAACTTCCGGAGAAATACATTGCGACTGATGGTTTCACCCTTTGAAACCTTGGTCACATTGGCATGAAAATCAGCAGGGTTACCGATACCGTATAAACACGAAACCGAGGAAACCACAATCACATCGCGCCTTCCGGAGAGCAGGGAGGAGGTTGTGCTTAGCCGCAGTTTTTCGATGTCTTTGTTGATCGAAAGGTCTTTTTCGATGTAAGTATTTGTTGTTGGAAGGTAGGCTTCAGGCTGATAATAATCGTAATAGGAAACAAAATACTCGACGGCATTTTCAGGAAAAAACTGTTTCATTTCGCTGTACAACTGGGCTGCCAGCGTTTTATTGTGGCTTAAAACCAGGGCCGGACGCTGCACCTGCTCAATCACATTGGCCATGGTAAATGTTTTTCCGGAGCCGGTAACACCGAGCAAAGTCTGGAACGTTGTACCATTGCGCAAACCTTCGAACAGCTGCCTGATGGCTTCAGGTTGATCGCCGGTAGGCTGATATTCAGAAACAATTTTAAAAGAGTTCAAAGTTCAAAATTTAAAGTTCAAAGTTGCGGTTTGACAGAGGTTGAAGCATTTGGTTAGTCTTTTAGTCCTTCTAATTTATTTGGATTTTGGCGACAATCGAAAACAGTATTGATTCTTATAAGATTATCATTGAAGCGGTATATAATTTTGTAGTTTTTCTCGATAAGATAACGATATTCAAAAGGTCTGTCGGATAATAACGGCTCCTTAACTCCCACGAAAGGATTTGATTCAAGAATTTGTGTTTTTTGAATAATTGATTTAACCAGACTGCGAGCAATATCAGGACTGGCTTTAATTCTATGGTATTCAAATATTTCTTCAAGGTCAGCAAGTGCCGAATCAGACCAAAGTATTATTTCCATGTCTCAATGCTTTTAAGAAGGTCTTTGGTTTCACTAAATCTTCCCTTCTTAAAATCATCTTCTGATTGGTCAATCCTTTTATTTAACTCATCCATGGTAAGTGGATCAGGTTCTTTGGGAATCTTTTTTTTTCTTTCTGAACCTAACAGCTTTTCAAGTTTATCGATAATTTCATCGTCGGCAATACGAAGAAATTCCTGAACAAATCTTAGTTTTCGATCTACTGTTGTCATGATATTTTTTTTCAAAGATAATGAATTACACCATCTGACGGTCTCATTTTCTTTTCCTTCTACCTCACAATCATCTTAAAATACACAGGAAAATGATCACTGACACCGGCCACATATTTTTTCCCCACATACGAACGGTTGGGTGTTTTGGCACCGTTTTTATTGGTAAAAATCATCCAGTCGTTTTTGTAAATATGGCCTTTCCGATTTTCAACTTTTATCTGTTTGCCCGAAATCATTTCCTGTGAAACAATCAGATGGTCAAGCATGTTCCAGCCACCATTGTAAAAATAGGTTCCGAGACCTGAAGCATCGTCGGGTACCATTAAATTCACCAGTTTTGCTCCTGAATCCGGGGATGCGGCGCCAAGCACTTCCGATAAACTTTTATTTCCGGTTTCGTCGTTCATGTCGCCCATAATGATGATGCGGGCTTTCGGATCAACTTTCATCAACAGATCAACCCGTTGTTTCAGCACCGAAGCGGCCAATACCCGTTTGGGTTCAGTCTTGTCTTCGCCGCCAATTCGCGACGGCCAGTGGTTCACAAAAATATGAACAGTTTCATTTCTGACTTTTCCAACCACGTGCAAGATGTCGCGCGTTTTAAACTGAGGATCGTCAGGAAAAACGACCGGCAACGTTTCGTGCATGATTTCGGTAAAAGCATCGCTGCGATAAATCAAGGCCACATCAATTCCACGGTAGTCGGGACTTTCTTCGTGAATGATCGCGTATTTGTGGTCTTTAAACGCAGTCGTCCGGATTAAATCTTCAAGGACAGTCCGGTTCTCCACTTCAATCAAGCCAACTATTTCTGGCATCTCCAGGGGATTGACTTCAGAAATTACCTTGGCCAGATCGCTGAGCTTTTTCTGGTACCGCTCATTGTTCCACATTTTTTCACTTTCCGGAAGAAACTCTTCATCGGGAACATTCGGATCATCCACAGTATCAAACAGATTCTCTACATTGTACGAAACAATCGTGTATTCATTCCGGAGCATTTTGTTCTGTGAAGAACAAGATCCCGAAATCAAAGAAACAGTAACCAGCAACCAAAGAATACTTCGCATAACTTAATTCCCTATCGTAACTTCATAATATTTAGTAACATCCACCACCATCATTCCTGCAGTTTTTGCGGCCTGAATACCCAAAACACCATCTTCATAAACTTCACAATATTCAGGATTTACACCCATGAGTTCAGCACATTTAACAAATGTTTCGGGATGTGGTTTAAAATTTGAAACATCTTCGCTGGTAACCAAAATATCGAAATAATCCTGCAAGCCAATAATTTCAAGGGTTTTTAGCGACAATCGCCTTGAACCGCCTGTTCCGACAGCCATAGGTAATTTTCCATGATATTCGCGTACCAGATCTGTTATAATTTTTATTTCGGGAGTGAGATGCATGTTCTTTTCAAACTCGGCTTCCTTTATATCGCCCAATTCCTTTGGGTCGATGTTTTTTCCAAATAGCTTGTTGAGCTTTTCAACTGTTGGATAAAGCGGAATTCCGGCAAGCTGCGAAAATAATTCAGTACTAAAATCGATACCAAATTTGGCAGCTGCATTTTTCCATGCGGTATAATGAATTGGCATGGTGTCGGCCAAAGTTCCGTCAAGGTCGAAAATGAGCGCTTTTGCTTTTGGATTAATTTTCAAATCTGTTCTTATCATCACTTATTTTTCTGTTTTGTGCCAAAAATAGCCATTTAAAACAGAAGATGAGTTTTATAGTTTTTTGTTTGACCGAAAATTAACAATTTTGCCCGACGCAAAATACAGTTCAGATGATTTCAAATTATTTACTTGGCCTTACCAGTATCTCTCAATGGGGTTTATTCTCAGGAATTGCATTAATTATTTTTGGGTGGGTCGAAAAACGCGAAAAATTGATCCTTGCCGGACAACTGGTGTTTGTACTTATCGGATTAATGGCGGCCTGGATACTCTTAAACAACCTGATCTATGTACCTGAAATCACCAATAACAATATTCCAAAACAACTCAAAGTCGTAGCTTATTTTAAAGGGGTGACGGCATTTATGGGATTAGCAGTTATTTCCATCCTGCTGAAATTATTCAAACTTCGCTTTCAGAGGGCCAGTGTTTATATCCTGATATTTTTTGCACTTATGTTGTTTTTTATGGTTTTCAACATCCAGCAAATGTCGAATTAACTTATTTTAATTCAGTATAAAAAAATACCGTGAGTCTGCCCCACGGTATTCAATAAATTAAAACTATTAAGAGAAACCAAAAACTGAGTTATTGGGAGTTAACCCGTAAAAACAAAAACTTTTAGGAGTATCAAAATTACAACGACAGATCCCCAGAAAAGTGCCATTGCCAAACCTCCACTCATTTTACTTTTTTCCATGATGGTAAATGTTTTATCTATGAAAACAAAATTAAGCTTGTATTCTGAGTCTGACCGTTAGAGGATAATTAAAAAATAATTAGAATCTTCTTAGAAACAAGTTTTCATGTAATTTGTATCTTAGTTTTGTAGTAAATAAGTTCGAAATGTTTGATAAACACCTATTAATTGTTGAAGACGAGCAGCGGCTTGCCGAAATTCTTCAGAAACAGCTTGAGGAATCCGGATTCAAAGTTGACATTGCAAACGATGGATATGTTGGCAAACGCATGATAGAACAGCAGGATTACGACCTGATTGTGCTTGACATTAATTTGCCGCTGATGAACGGGTACGAATTGTGCAAGGAAATCCGCAAAACCAACAACAAGATTCCGATCATCATGCTAACAGCGTTGGGTACACCCGACAATAAACTAATTGGTTTTGAAGCCGGTGCCGACGATTACGTTTTAAAACCTTTCGATTTCAGGGAACTGCTGGCACGCATCAATGTTTTCCTAAAGCGGAGCAATCCAACTATTTCACCATCAAAAATCCTGAAGATTGCCGATTTCGAGCTAAACCTTGAAACAAAAACAGCAACAAGGGGCAACATAAAAATCGAACTGACCTCGAAAGAATTTTCACTGATGGAAACTTTTCTGAAAAATAAAGGAAAATTACTCAGCCGCGAATACATAATCGAAAAAGTATGGGACCTGGATTTTGAAACTGGTACCAACATTATTGATGTGTATGTAAACTACTTGCGTAAAAAAATCGACAGGGATTTTGAGCCGAAGCTAATCCATACCAAATATGGCTTTGGATTTTATTGCAGCGAGAACGAGATTTAGAATGTATAAAACCTGATAACAGGCCCCACTAAAAGCAGACAGGAAAATGAACATTAAAACCAGGTTGTCGATTCAGTTCACCCTTTTGGTATTAGGAATTCTTGTGTTCTTTTCTGTTTTGGCGTATTATTTTTCCTATACAAGCCAACTTTCAAAATTCAGGGACGACCTAATGGTTAAGGCGCAAAACACCGCCATTCTGCTCATTAATGTTGCAGAAGTCGATTCAACATTATTGAAAAAAATCCATCAGACCACTCAATCTCTGGAACAGGAAGAAATCGTCCTGACCGATTCATCCGATAAAGTTATTTACAGTTATAGAATACATTCGCTGACCAACGATATTTTATCGCACATTCCGACTGATCCCATTTCGTATTATTTCTCAATTGACGAAAAAGACGGTGTTTCATACAAACATATTGAGAACAATCAGACCTATCATGTATTCGTAATGGCTTACGATAAAGTCCGGGCTGGCAATCTCCGTAGTTTGCGATCAATATTACTTTGGAGTATCCTGTTCAGTTTGTGGCTGTCTGTCACCGCATCTTACTTTTTTTCAAAAATAGCCATAAAACCTATTTCAAATATAATATTGAAAGTAAAGGAAATCAATTCATTAAAACTAAGCAGCCGGTTAAATGAAGGAAAAAGACAGGATGAAATAGAGCAACTGGCCATCACCTTCAATCAAATGTTGTCTGATCTCGAACAGGTTTTCAAAAGTCAGGATGAATTTGTATCGAATGCTTCACACGAGTTACGCACCCCCATGGCAATTATGATCGCCGAATCAGATTACATGTTAAGCCGTGAGCGGAATACAGAAGAATACACATCTCATTTGGTAAAACTTACAGGTGATTTACGAAGCCAGAACCAACTTTTAAACAGCTTGCTCGAACTGGCTCACATAAACAGGAACAATGCCATTCAGAAAACAGACATTAGAATGGATGAATTGATATTTTCGGCCATTCAAGCTGTAAAAGTCAAGTATCCGGGAAGGAAAATCATGCCTAAAATTGAATACTCAGACAATGAGAACGATCTTTTAATCTCGGGACATGTAGGATTACTCGAAATAGCCATCAAAAACCTGATTGATAATGCATGTAAATTTTCGACCAGCGATGTAGATGTAAAAATTGGGATAAGCACCGATGTTTTGTCCTTAATTATTTCTGACCATGGGATCGGGATACCAAAGGTTGAAGTTGACACTATTTTCAAGCCATTTAAGCGGGGAACAAATGTCAAATACATTGGTGGTTTTGGAATCGGACTTTCCATTGTTGCCAAAATAACAGAACTGCACCATGCCGATATTCAGGTAAAAAGCATTGAGAACGAGGGTACTTCGATTGAAATAATATTCAGAAAAAAGTCTTACAAAATTCAAGATTAATGCAAGAAAAAAGCAGCCGAAATTTCATTTTCAACTGCTTTCACTATTTTACCGTTTCGGTTTCCTATTTCGTTTTCTCTTCAATCCATTTTTTTGCGTTCACAAATGCTTCCATCCACGGAGCAACCTCCTCAAACTTACGCTCGATTGGATAATACGGCCAGTGCCATGGTTTGAAAGCACGTTCGAGGTGCGGCATCATAACCAGATGACGGCCATCTTCGGAACAAAGCGATGCGACATTGTAATCGGAACCATTCGGATTACCCGGATAGGCCGAATTGGAATATTTCATCGGGATTTGGTAAGCCGATTCCTCCTGTGGCAAGCTGAATTTTCCTTCGCCGTGAGCCACCCAAACACCGAGTTTCATTCCTTCCATCGACTGCAACATCACCGAGTTGTTCTGCTGAATTTCAACATTTACAAAACCTGATTCGAATTTGTGCGATTCGTTGTGCAGCATCTTCGGTTTTTCAGCACGTTCAGGATAAACCAATCCAAGCTCAACCATCAACTGGCAACCGTTGCAAACGCCCAGGCTCAATGTATCTTCACGCTTGTAGAAATTATCGAGCGCCAACTTGGCGGCTTCGTTGTATTTGAAAGCGCCGGCCCATCCTTTTGCAGAACCGAGTACGTCAGAATTGGAGAAACCGCCCACGAATACGATCATGTTTACATCTTCCAGCGTTTCTCTTCCTGAAATCAGGTCGGTCATGTGCACGTCTTTCACGTCCATTCCGGCGAGGTACATCATGTAGGCCATTTCGCGATCGCCGTTCACACCCTTTTCGCGAATGATGGCAGCTTTGATTCCGCTTGACTGGCGGCGTTTCAGGTCAATACCCAAATCAGCAGCTTTTCCGGTGAAATCTTTGAAATCGTATTTTAGTTCGTTTTTCTTGTAATTCTGGTAACGTTCCAAAGCCAGTTTTTCTCCTGATTGTTTTCTATCAAGTAGATACGATGATTTAAACCACAATTCGCGCAATGAATTCAGATCGAAATCAAATTCATCAGTCCCGTTTTTCATGGTAAATGCACGTGTTCCTGAAGGTTTCCCCATCATTATAAAACCAACCCCGGCAGCATTCAGTTTAGCTTCGAAAGCAGCAGCATCGGCCACCTGAACCACTATTCCGGGATTTTCGCTGAACAATACTTTCACACTGTCAGCTTCGCCAATTCCGCTCAAATCAAGTGTCATTCCTGAATAGTTGTCGGCAAAACACATTTCAAGCAGGGTCGTTATTAAACCTCCGGAAGAAATATCGTGTCCGGCCAATATATTTTTGTCTTCAATACAATCCTGAATTGCATTGAAAGCAGCGGCGAAATATTTGGAATCAGCAACCGAAGGAGCTTCGTTACCGAGTTTATTAATGATCTGAGAGAAAGCACTTCCGCCCAGACAACGGTTCATTTTCGAGAAATCGACAAAATAAATGGATGAATTCGGATCGTTGATCAAAACCGGCTCAACCACTTTTTTCACGTCCGAAACTTCTGCAGAAGCTGAAATAATCACCGTTCCGGGCGAATAGACCACACCGTCCTTGTATTTCTGGGTCATCGACATCGAATCTTTTCCGGTCGGAATATTGATTCCCAGTTCACAGGCGAAATCGCTGGCAGCCTTTACCGCTTTGTAAATGCGGGCATTTTCGCCTTCATTTTTGGCAGGCCACATCCAGTTGGCGCTCAGCGAAACACCTTTCAACTGATCTGATAGCGGAGCAAAAACCAAATTGGTCAACGACTCTGCAATCGAAAGAACGGAGCCAGCTTCAGCATCAACCATGGCTGCAACAGGTGCATGACCAATGGTGGTTGCCAAACCTTTTTCACCCTGATAATCGAGGGTGATGACGCCAACATTATTCAATGGAAGTTGCAATTGTCCGGCACACTGCTGTTTGGCAATACGTCCGGTTACAGAACGGTCAACTTTGTTCGTCAACCAATCTTTGCAGGCAACAGCTTCGAGCTGCAAAACATCTTCGAGGTAATCCTCTATTTTAGCGGGTTCGTATTCCAGATCAGCAAATTTTTCATTGCGGGTTGTATCGGTCAAAACTGTTTTTGGCGGTTTACCGAACATGTACGAAAGCTGCCAGTCGATTGGTTTTTCACCGGTTTTCGAGTTTTCAAAGGTAAACTGCATATCGCCAGTCGCTTCGCCAATCACATACATTGGCGCGCGTTCGCGATCGGCAATGCGCTGCAGTAGCGGCACATCTTTTTCGTGCATCACCAAGCCCATGCGCTCCTGTGATTCGTTGCCTATAATTTCCTTTTGCGAAAGTGTTGGGTCGCCAACGGGTAATTTCGAAGTATCAATTTTTCCACCGGTAGCTTCAACCAATTCCGATAAACAGTTCAAGTGACCGCCAGCGCCGTGATCGTGCACTGTTATAATCGGATTTTCTAATGATTCAGCCAAGGCACGAATGGCGTTGTAAACACGTTTCTGCATTTCAGGATTGGCACGCTGAACAGCATTCAGTTCGATGTGATTTTCGAATTCGCCTGTTGCAACCGACGAAACTGCTCCCCCACCCATTCCGATGCGGTAATTATCACCACCCAAAAGCACCACTTTGTCGCCTTTTGTTGGTTCGTCTTTCAGACTGTCTTTCTTTGCTGCAAAGCCAATTCCCCCAGCCTGCATGATTACTTTATCATAGCCGAATTTCCGGTCGTTTTCAAAATGTTCGAAAGTCACCACCGATCCGGTAATAATAGGTTGTCCAAATTTATTCCCGAAATCGCTGGCGCCATTCGACGCTTTTATCAGTATTTCTTCCGGAGTCTGGTAAAGCCAGTCACGTTCTTCGGTGCACTGTTCCCAACTGCGCGCATCTTCAGTACGTGGATATGAAGTCATGTAAACAGCAGTTCCGGCAATTGGTAAACTTCCTTTTCCACCGGCAATGCGGTCGCGTATTTCACCACCTGTGCCGGTTGCAGCGCCATTGAAAGGCTCAACCGTAGTTGGAAAGTTGTGTGTTTCGGCTTTCAGTGAAAGTACCATTTCCACATCGGTAACCTCAAAA
>DAITNH010000047.1:0-23999 GCA_036834745.1 Prolixibacteraceae bacterium | reverse complement strand
AGATACCGGCAACACTTAAACAGTATAACCGACAAAGGCTACGTGCAGTTTTTGAAACAGGCGATCGATCCGGCAAAGAAGTATATTTCTGAAGATATGACCGGCCTTGATTATGGATGCGGCCCAAATCCCACATTGAGTAAATTGCTAATGGAGGAGAACTTCTGCTGCGAAATTTACGATCCTATTTTTTTTCCGGAAGTGCCTGAAGGTCCATTCAACTTCATTTTTGCGACTGAATGTTTCGAGCATTTCTTCGAACCGGCGAAAGAACTTCTGCAACTAAAAAACCTGCTAAAAAGTAATGGAATGTTGGTGATAATGACCGACTTCTGGTCAGAAAAACATCAATTTTCCGATTGGTACTACACCAGAGATTTTACACATGTCTCTTTTTACCATGCTGGTACTTTCGCGTTTATTGCCGAAAAATTTGGCTTTGAAATGATTTATAATGACCAAAAAAGGGTGGTGATTTTGCGCTGTAAATGAGTCGTCGGGTGAAATTGGGTTGTTAAAATCCTATAAATCATCGACTTTTTTGATGCGTTTTATTTCGAAGCTTTGTCCGTTTTGGCTGTAACTGTATTTATCTTTTCAAATAATCCCATCAGCTTTTCCTGATAAATAGCTTTGATTTGTGTTTCATTTTCGCCGATCGGTTTTACCGGAATCAGATCCATAACTTCGCCAGGTTTCATTCCTGAGAGGTACATTGTATTTTTGTTTTCATAGTTGTTGATTTTAAAAGGATGATAATATGGAACAAGCATCCCAAAATAAAGGACACCGCTGTATGGGCAGAAAGCCAGGGCGAAAATCATTCCGAGTAAAATGGCATCAAAAAAGCCCCATTTGGTTTTGGTTTTCATTTTGGAAGTCAGTCCGTTCATTCCGGGAAACTTGATTTTAATTACATCGAGCATAAACAAACCGATGATAATGAGTAGCGGACCTAATATTTTCTCGCCGTAAAGCTGAAAAAAGCCCGAAAATTTAAACTGATCGGCTCCGAAATAAATAATGAGGGCAATGGCAGTATAAGAAATTGCACGTCCAAGTGTATAGAGCAATCCGTTAACGAAAACACGGTTGCGGTTTTCAATGTCCTTACTGATGAAACCCACCGCAGTGATGTTGGTCGCCAACGGGCAAGGACTGATGGCAGTCATTAAACCCAGCACCAACGCCGAAAGCCACGGCATGGTGCTGTTTTCCAGAAGATTGGTCAAAAACTCCATCAATTATAATTCCAGGAGTTTATCTACCTTTTCTTTTATGATCGATTTTAACTTTGCCGGATTGGTGCGGGCATACATAAAGCCTTTATTAGTCAGGTTAATTTTATGATCGCCTTTTACAATCAGGAGAGTTTGACCTGAAACCTGTAATTTTTTTGCAATAGGTTTCGTTGCATCATCCTCCAGATTTTAATTTCCATGATTATATCGTTTTTAACATTTTTGTATTGGTTCTTCAATATCCATTTTCAGAAATTTCCGGAACAAATCCTGTGCTTCTTTCCAGTTTTCCCTGTTCAGGCAATATTTAATACGGGGCGCTTCAATTTCACCCTGAATCAGCCCGGCATCTTTCAGCTCTTTCAGGTGTTGCGAAAGGGTTGATTTGACAATCGGAAGGTCTTCGGTTAAATCTCCACTGTAGCAACAATTTTGTTTTGACAGTAAATCAAGCACATACATCCGAATTGGATGACCCATTGCCTTGGCATAACGGGCAGCTTTTTTTTGTTCTTCAGTAATTATTTCTTTTGCCATCGTTTGTAGTTCGTGAAATTACGAACAAAGGTAAGGCTTTTTTTATTACGGCAACATTTTGAAAAATATTTTTATTGTTTGTTGTTATATTAGCGACTTCAATCAAAAGATTAGCAGACCAATTATGCCGGAAATCAAAATACTCCAGAAAAGTACTGTTGTAACCATTTTTTCAAAACAGGGAAATACGCTCTTAAAGGAACTTCAGGAGAACGGGTTTGACCTTTATTCGCCTTGTGGTGGAAACGGAACATGTGGAAAATGTAAAGTCTTTGTGAAAGGGGAAGGGGATGTCACTTCCTGTATTTATCAGGTTACAGGCGATATTGAAATTGTTCTTCCTGAAAAGCGGGAAGCAAAGATTCTGGTAGAACAGCACGAACATACCACTTCGGTATCTTTTAATCCGGGCGATTCGGTTGGTTTGTCATACTTTCCGCACGGGGTTGCCATTGACATTGGAACTACCACACTCGTTTGTTACCTCGTCAACCTCATTACCGGAGCCATTATAGAAACCCGGGCAGTTGTAAATCCGCAAACAAAATACGGGGCAGATGTAATTTCGCGAATCAATTATGCTGCAACGACTTCAGGTGGACTTGAAGCACTTCAGAAAGAAATACTGAATGCGATAAATTTGCAACTTGATCATTTTATTGAAATTGCTGAAATAACCGGAAACGAATTAGTGAAAATCAGCATCGCCGGGAATACCACCATGTTGCACCTTTTGCTTGGCGTTGATCCTTTGCCCATCGCGCTTGCACCATTTACACCTGCTTTTGTCGATCAGCAAATTCTGAAAGGCAGTGAGTTGAATCTGCATTGCCATCCTGAAGCCGAAATAAAAATATTGCCTTCCATTGCCGCGTATGTCGGGGCTGATATTGTTGCCGGAATCGCATCGGTGAAACCTTCATCTCAGTTTCAAAAATATTTGTTTATGGATATCGGTACCAATGGCGAGCTGGCGCTGGTTACTCCTGAAACAATCTGGTGTTGTGCCACAGCTGCCGGTCCGGCTTTCGAAGGGGCAAATATCAGCTGCGGAATGAGCGCTGTTGAAGGCGCTATCAGTGTTTATGGTGCCGACGGGTTTAGTGTGATTGGAAATGCAATTCCTGCCGGATTGTGTGGCTCGGGCCTGATTGATGTGGTTGCATATCTGGTCGAAAACAAATTGGTTCAAAGCGATGGTTTGCTTTCTGAAGATTTTGTAATTGTTCCTGAAAATCAACTTTCAGGTGCCAAAAGAATTGCTTTGACGCAGCAGGACATTCGCGAAGTGCAATTGGCAAAATCGGCTATTATGGCTGGAGTAAAGGTTTTGCTGAAAAAAGCTTCACTTTCGTTTGATGATTTGGATGCACTTTTTCTGGCCGGTGGATTCGGAAATTACGTTGATGTATCGAGTTGCATGAGAATAGGGATGTTGCCTAAAGAGATGGAAACTAAGACCATTTCATTGGGAAATACTTCGGGTACAGGAGCTTTGCTTGCGCTGAAATCATTGCAGTTTGATAAGATTATTCAGGATATTCGCGACCGGTCGTGCTATGTAGAACTATCGGAAGACGAAGATTTTGTGCTGGACTATGTGATGAATATGGATTTTGAAATTTAAAACAACCAATAACCAATAACCAATGAAAAATTACAAAACACTTGCATTACTTTTATTTCTGATTGCATCTGCCTGCAACAGGCAAAGTCAAAATATTTCGCAATGGCGTGGCGACCATCGCGATGGAATTTACCAGGAAAAAAATCTGTTGAAAACCTGGCCTGAAGCTGGCCCAAAATTACTTTGGCTGACCGAAGAAATTGGCACAGGATACAGTTCTCCTGTCATTGCCGGCGAACAACTTTTTATCAATGGCGAAACTGATAGTGTCAGTCATCTGTTTGCTTTCGGATTGAACGGAAAACTGTTATGGAAATCACCCAATGGTCCGGAGTTTTTTGGAGACGGTTATTCTGCCAACTTCCCCGGTTCACGTTCAGCGCCTACGGTTTACAACGATTTGGTTTATGTGAGTTCAGGAATGGGCCGGATTGCCTGTTTCGAAGCAGCTTCCGGCAAGGAAGTATGGGCGCTCGATATGGTTAGTGATTTGGGTGGAAAACTAAATATGTTCGGATATTCGGAATCGTTGCTGGTTGACGGAAAAAACGTGTATTGCTATCCGGGAGGCACCGAATCGAATGTTGTTGCCCTCGATAGATTTACCGGCAAGGTCGTCTGGACTTCAAAAGCAATGTCCGATCCTGTGTCGTTCTGCTCTCCGCTGATTGTAAGACTTCCGGAGCGAAATGTAATTGTAACCCTGTCGCATGAATACATGTTGGGACTGGATGCCAGCAGCGGCGAATTGTTGTGGTCGCACAAGGAGGATTCGGTAAAACTGGAAGGTGAACATTGCAACACGCCCATTTACTCTGATGGATTTATTTATAGTGTATCGGCTGATAACAATGGAAATGGGGCTTATAAACTTGAATTATCATCAGATGGAAAATCGGTGACCGAACTCTGGCGAAACAGACAGGTGAAAAATGCGATGGGTGGACTAATGAAGATTGACGGGAAGCTTTATTGTACCTCCGACGATAAAAAACTAAAATGTCTCGATCCGGAAACAGGTATTGTTGTTGATTCTATCAGTAATATGAGGGGAAGTATCATTTATGCCGACGGCCATTTGTATTGTTATACCGACAACGGTTACGTAAATCTGATCAAACTTTCAGAAAGTAAAATGGAAGTAGTCAGCAAATTCAAGATTGAAAAAGGAACAAAAGAACATTTTGCTCATTCGGTTATCGCTAACGGCGTTTTGTATATCCGGCACGGAAATGCGCTGATGGCGCATGAAATAAAGTAGGTGGGTATGTATCTATATTAAACAGCAGGATTTGTCTTCGCTTCTGTTTCAACGAAAATAAATTCATCAAATAGGTGATTGAAAAGTTCATCCGAAGCTTCAATCTCAATTTTCACAGGCTCGTTGAAGGTGAGTGTAGAATTACAGTAACGCGACAGGTAACGTAAATAGTCAACAGAATAGGTATGTTCTTTTTCAGCAACGAAATCCAAAGTTTCATGCTTGGGATTTTTTGAATTTGCGTCGATAGAATTATAGGTAACTTCAATGTTCTTGAGCGACGTCTCCAGCAATTTATAAGATTCGTCAGTAAAAAAGGGTTTCATGAGGGAAAGCTTTAAGTCGGAGTATCGAAACCAAACCCGGGTCCCGTCAACCATCAAGAGTCCCACAGTTAGACGTTCCGAAATAATTGAGTTTACTGAAGCAAATATGATTGAATAAAAAGTACTCATAGCAAGTGTTTTAAATAATTGAGAAAAGTGAGAAATACCTGATCCGGCCATTCAGGAATGAAAATATTCTTCTGAATGAGGTCGTATTTAGCAGCTATTGAAATAGACGAATCATGCGGAATTTCCTTCAGAATTTTATCCAGTTCATTTTTATTGATCTTTCATCGAATAAAACCTGCAAAATCAAACATCAAATGATATAACGTTATTTCTTTTTTATCATCAGGAAGGTGTGTTGAACGATAATGATATTCAAAGTCGGGAATAAATTGTACACGGCTTAATCCGGATGCTGTATTTGCTTCAGAAAAATGATTTTGTAGGTGAAAATTAATATCGTCAGCATTTTTGTGAATATCCATTGGCTCAACAACAAAGCCAATTAAAGCATTTACTCCGTAGTGTGATGTGTAATAATTGGATGTAAAACGACAAATCCCATTTTTGATGTATTCTGCATTTAACCCGGAAATACCCTGAGTGGCTTTACCATTCAACCTTTTGCATTCGATGATGTAATAGGCTTCAGTTCTTTCAAAAGTATCTTTCGTTTGGATTTTTATATCTGTTCTTCCTATGGTATTATCTTCCGGAACTTCTCGGTCAAAAATAAAATCAGTAAGTTTCAGTTTATTTCTGATTTCATTATTTTTCAAATATTTCAAAAGCAGGATATCTCTGATCTTATTTTCATCATTAAAAAGCTGAATTTTATCCTGAACCATTAAATGATAGCAAGAAGTAATTTTTGAAAGAAGTATTTCAAACTCACCAAAGTAGATTTGCCGATTAAATGAGAAACCAGCAGCTGATAACTCGTTCCCCATTATTCGCCCCTCCTCCCAGCTTTTAAAACGGCATCCATAAACTCATCTACGTCGAGATAGCCTATGGCTTGGTGCCACAACCGTTTTTCGTTGGGCTTAAAAATGTAGAAATAATCAGCCTCAAAACCACGAATATCTTTTTGAACAAATAGTTGATCGGTTATTTTTTGCGAACCTAATTTGATCAATGATTGCAGAATTAGGTCGTTACCTTTTTTAATCCAAACAATGTCCTTACTATTTTCAGGAATATTGGGAACAACCTTAAATAACATGCCCACAATGTGACGAGAATGCCATATTTCGGCAATAAATTTTTGCTCGTTGTTATCAAGTGTTGGTTTGAATCGGTTTAGGAAGAGGGTAGCGTAGTTAGCAAGATATTGGTCTTCGAATGAAAGATTACTATATGCATGTTTAATCTTATTCTCGTCATTAATGATAAAAGGTCTTATTATATCAAGGGCATAATCAATAATTGTAGCTTCTTGCTCCTCCTCAACTATTGAAAGAGAATTAAATATCGCATCGTCAATTTTCTTATTTAATATCTCAATCGAAGATTTATAATCAGTAATTTTCGCATCGTCAATAAGTTGACTAAGCTTTTCTTTATGAATTCGTAACTTTAATCTTTCGATTTCGGAGACAATATTCTCAACATCACAATCTATGTAAGGGATTGAAAATTTATTATAATTTTTCGCTCTTTCTCTTTCAATTCCAATAGAAGAAAACGTATTGATTGCTAAGTAAGAAAAGAAATTGGATGAGTATATCGCATTTATTTGTTTAAGTTGCCTTAAACATGAATGATCAAAGGCTTTTATTGATGTAATTGAATCTTTAAAAATACAATCACGATACGAAATTGCACCTTTTAATTTTAAATTTTCCATGTCAAGACCTTCCCTTATCAGGAGCATAGGAGCTTTAAAAAGTAATTCATTCCTACGTCTGTGAACAAGAGTTTTAGAAAAATCTTTATCTTTAGAGAAATCAATGAAAAATGATTCTAAACTATATGAATCGATTAACGGAAGTCCAATTAAATGAGAAGAATCTTCTGTTGGTTTGCTACTATATTGAATTCCTGTTCCTATGATAAATATAGTGATATCAGAAATTATTTCTTTCACCGACTTAAAATCCGTTTTAAGGTGCTTTATGAAATTGAAATCCAGATAAGACCCATACACCAACGTTTTCCATAGCCAATCGTATTCTTTTAGTTTTTTTTGTTCAACCTTTTTAAAATCAGTACGACAAATAGAAAAAACTTTGAAAAATGAAAAGAACCGACTCTGTTTTAACGTGACATGTTTTATCACAGAATCGTCAGTATTCTTTCCATTTGCATATCTATAAAATAGAATTGCAGCTGGGGCGATTGCGGTATCGTTATTCGATTGATCAAATATTTCTTTCCTTACGGGGGCAAGTTCGAAAACATGGTTGATGAAAAATTCCTGTAGCCAATATCTTCTAAATGGACTAAATTCTGTTTTGTACCCAAGATTATATAGGATACTACTTCTTACAATCAAAGCAATCTGAGTGGTATCTTTTGCAAAATCACTGACTCTAAGTACAAATCCTTCTGCGATTTCCCCATTGTTAATAGCAATAGCATATTCTCTTTCTTGTTCTTTCTCTTTTTTCTTGCGGGCTTTTAAATATGATTGGCCTTTTTCATCCATTCCACCACCTTTCCACGGCGGATTCCCCAATATACAATCAAATGGAATTTGTCCTAATATATTGTTGAAGGGTTTTTCTGTATCAAAAAAATCAGATTCAAAAAAGTTGGTTTCCAACATTGGAGGGAATCGGAAATCTTCAATATCTGAAGGATTCTGATAATCAAGTAAAGTTAACTGGATCGAAAAAATTGCTACATGAATAGCAGGTAAGTTTTTATCAACTCCAAAAATGTTGTTTTTGGCCAAATTGTGCAGTGCCCGTTTAAAGGTTTCGGGATTGCTAGCTAAAACCGGATGGATTTCAATAAACCGTTCGATAATCTTTCGCAAAGTTTCAACGAGAAAAATTCCCGATCCACAAGCTGGATCCAAAACCCGACAATTGTAGGCGTATTTATTGTCGAAATATTTCTCGACTGTTTCAGTCAGAATGTAGTCAACTAAAAACAGAGGGGTATAATAAGCACCTTCATTTTTCTGATTATCTTCACCAATAAACGATTCGTAAACATTGCTTACAAATTCGATAGGAATGATAGAAAAATCATACAACTTAAAAAGTGATAATTGTCCATTTCCCAGATTGTCTTCATTCAGAAGACGAATGATAATGTCAAAGCAGTTTTGCGATATTAGTTCGTAATCCTTATCATCCAAAGGGAACATATCGCCATTAAACTTATCCTGAAGGTATTTTAAAAATTCGATGGCTTTCTCTCTGTTGCGAAGCACATGTATCAAATCATCATTCGTCCAGTTTTTTCGTTCCCCTTCGAACCCGATTTTAACTTTTCGATCGATTAAATATCGGATAAAAATGATTTTACCGATTAATGCATTAATAACTCGTTGTTCCTTTATTGTTGCAGACAATAATGAACGGGCATCTTTTATATTATTGAGCAAATTAAAGTCAACGCGATTCTTTTTGTCAAGTTTTGTTTGATAAGTTTCCCAGGTTGAACCTGTAACGAGTTGGAAGTAATTGAAGTCAGTTAAAATCTCATTTGTGCCAATTCGTTCCAGTTCATCGTTATTTTTAATGAAATGAAAACCATTAAAAATCTCAACCAAATCATCTTCAACTATAAAAACAATAGGCGATTCATTGAAATTCCAAATAGCTTTGTGTATGGTTGTTTTATCGGAAGGGTTATCGTAAAACAGAATTAGAGGTTTATTCCCAAAACAAAAGAAAGCATCAGGTTTGATTTTCACTTCAATTAGACGAGTTACACGGCTGGAAAAATTACATTCTTTCTTCCAATCATTACTGCTCAAAAGGAAAAGTCCGTTTCCTTCTTTTAGCCCAAGATCATCAAATATTTTCTGAAGGTTTTTCATTAATTTCTGTAAAAAGTCTCTCGAAAAATAGTTAAGGGCTGCTAGTTATTAAGTTACCGATTAGAAAATAATCAATATGCTTTTGGCTAAGTTAAGATATTTCTGCAAATCTGAAAATTTAGAGTTATTCAATTTTTCATTAGTTACGAACAAGCCCCACCGAATTTCTCCGGCAGGGCTTGTTAATTTAATTTGTGCCCGATTTTTTACGGCTTAATCTTCCCAAACAAGCCCACCAGTTTTTCCTGATAAATTGCTTTTATTTGGGCTTCGGTTTCGCCAATTGGCTTGAGTGGAATGAGGTCCATCACCTCTTCTGGCTTCATTCCGGAGCGGTACATCGTGTTTAAGGCTGCATTCATGGTTTCGTAAATGGTTTCCCTGCATTCCTCTTCGTTCAATCCGATTTGAGTGCCAATCTCTTCCAATTCTTTCCACTGAAACCAGAAATAGGTCGGCGACATAGCTGAAATAATAGCATAAGCTTCCAGTTTTTCTTCCGAAGTTTCGATCGTTTGTCCGAGTAAATTAAGCATTTCAAGGATGTACCATTTCTGTATTTCTGCAATTTCAGGAGCGAAACTTACCGGATTGTAACCGTGGTTAATCACCGAAGTTGCATTTGGAATTAAGCGCACGATCTGTTCAACCGATTTTAAGACTGAGGCAATTTTTTCGATGGTAATTTTAGGCGCCAGCGAAATAAATATGGTTTGCTGACTCACTGCATTACTTATTTTTTCAAGCGTTTCCATGATCATTGGAGGATGCAAAGCCAGAAATACAATGTCTTTTCGGGCTGCTTCCGAAGCAGAGTTCAGTGTTTGGATAAATGGGAATTTTAGTTTCAGTGCCTGAAGTATTTCAGGATTGGTGTCGAAAACAGAGATTGAATCGAAAATGGCTTTTTTATTTACAAAGGCTTGCAGAAAAATCCTGGTAATTCTGCCTCCGCCTATAAAACCCAGTGATTTAGTTTTCATCTGTTAGTTCTTTTTGATTTTTTTTTTGTTAGGTAAATTACGAATAAAGCTAAGCCATTTTTTTTTGATTTTGTATTCATTTCCTGAAAATTATTGACTGCAAATCGAAGTATCAGTCAAAGAATAAATAATTGCTTATTTTTGGATAATTGAACTTAACTCAATCGAACTAACATGAACATCTACAATCCAAACTCACGCCGTAATTTTCTCAAAAAAGCTGGTGGCGTTACCATCGGAATGGCTGGATTCACTGCGATTGCTAACAATTTGCCAACTGAAATTCAGCAACCTAAAAATTCAGAAAAACTTTTTCTAAACGATATTTCAGGAACCAAAGACCGTATTGAACGGGTTAAAATTGCAACGCTCGGAATGCAGCGATACGATTGGGAACAGGGTGTGGTTGCCCAGGCTTTTCTGGAAATGGGTGAAATTGATTTGGCTGTATCGTTTGCACGCGGGGCAATTTTGCGTCAGGAAAAAGGCCGCTTTTCGGTACTAAAAGGCAACGGCCCGATTAACGATTGTGCCAGCATTGGCGAGGTGGTGCTTTTTGCTGGCCGGCATACAGGAGATCCGATTTTTCAGAAAGGTGTCGACGAAATGCTCGATGTAATCAAAACTACCAGCCATAAAACCGCCGACGGAATTATTTACCATACTCAGGAACCGCAAAAGGGAATCTGGTCGGATGCCACTTATATGTTGCCACCTTTTCTGGCTGCTGCCGGAGATTTCCAGGAAGCGATGAAACAGATTGAAGGATACCGGAAATACCTGTATAACGAAAAGGATCAGTTGTATTCGCATATGTGGGACGATGAAAAGAAAGTATTGAACCGTGCCGATTACTGGGGCGTGGGCAATGGCTGGTCGGCTGCCGGAATGGTAAGGATTATAAAGATGTTGCCAGATTCGATGATGGCCGAAAAGAAAAAGCTGATCGGCTACACCAAAGATGTGATCGACGGCTGCCTTAAATATCTTCGTTCCGATGGAATGTTTCACGATATTGTGAACCGTCCCGATACTTTTGTTGAGGTGAATCTGAGCCAGATGCTTTGCTATTCGATTTTCATAGGTGTGGCGGCAGGATACCTCGATCCGTCGTACCTGAAACCAACAGAAATAATGCGTAAAGCGGCCAACGACAAGGTCGATAAACTGGGATATGTACACGATGTTTGTGGTGTGCCTCATTTCAATCGCCCGTATTTTGCTCCCGAAGGTCAGGCTTTTTATTTGCTGATGGAAGCTGCCGCAGCGGATTTGGGGAAAGGGAAAAATTAGATTCAATCAATTTGTTACAAAAGTATAGCTGCAATGTGGGTTAATGTTGTTTTAATCGTGAAATTATAAAGTTGAGTTCGTTCCGAAAAGTATAATTGCCCGCAGAGGATTTTTTCTCTGCGGTTTTTTTTTGTGCGGTAATTCTAACAGGCATGCTTTTAAATAGCCACATTCCAGATCAATTTAATCCTAAAAAAAAGAAATTGGTTTTGCTGTAAGTATTACTACATTTAAGCCTCAGAAAATGGAAAAACCGAACCTGTTAAGTCTGTCAAACAACATTTTAATATTCAGGAGAAACTGCTATGTGGGTGAACGAATTAATCAAAGATGAAAATTTCCTGATTGTAATTGTTGACGATACTGTCGAATACCTTAAGCTCTTATCTGATATACTTACCAATGAAGGATATTTGGTTCGTTCGTTTAACAGCGGTGAATTGGCTTTGCACAGTATAAAAGAAAATCAACCATCGCTTATTCTTCTTGATTCTGCAATGCCTGTGATGGATGGTTACGAAGTGTGCCGTCAGTTGAAAGCCGATGAAAACACATGCGATATTCCGGTTATTTTCATCAGTGAATCGGGCGACAAGGAATCAATGTTGACCGGATTTCAAATTGGCGGCGTAGATTTTATAAACAAACCTTTCAGAAAGGAAGAAGTGCTGGCCAGGGTAAAAACACATATCAGTCTGTTCCATTTTCAGTTGGATTTAAAAATCAAAAATGAGATACTTCAGGATGAAATAATGAAAAGCAAAGAGGCCGAATCAGCATTGGTAGAAAGCGAAGAACGATTTCGTACGACTTTGTACAGTATCGGCGATGGAGTAATAACTACCGATCCGACAGGAAAAGTGAGTATGATGAATCCGGTTGCAGAACAACTTACCGGATGGTCGCAGACAGATGCAACTGGTAAAATACTGGAAGAAGTTTTTCGGATTATCAATGAAGAAATAAGGGAGCAGGTTGAAATTCCGGTAAGGAAAGTACTTCGCGAAGGAGTGATAGTAGGGCTTGCCAACCATACGTTGTTGATTGCCAAAGATGGTACTGAAAGACCAATTGCCGATAGTGGCGCACCTATCCGGAATGAAAACGGAGAAACTATTGGGGTGGTTTTGGTATTTCAGGATCAGACGGAGGAGCGCAAGGCAGAAAAAAAGATTCTCGAAAGTGAGTTCTTTTTCAGGGAATCGCAACGGGCTGCATACCTTGGGTCCTATAAATTTGATATTGTTACCGGTTTTTGGGATTCATCGGATGTACTCGACCATATTTTTGGCATTGGTAAAGAGTATGTTAAAGATATTAATGGGTGGAAAGATCTTATCCTTGTTGACGATCTTGAAATGATGGATAAGCACCTGAATGAAGATGTATTAGGTAAACGAAAGCCATTTAACAAGGAATACCGGATTGTCAGAAAATCAGACGGGATAATCAGGTGGGTTAACGGTTTGGGCCAGCTTAATCTGGATGCCGGGGGGAATATTCTATCACTGATTGGTACCATTCAGGACATTACCAAACGAAAACGAACGGAAGATGTATTAAAAGAAAGCGAAGAAATGATGCGCAATTCGCAATCTGTGGCACATATATGTTCATATTCAACAAATCTGAATGAAAATGAAATAGGAACAAGCTCATGGATATGCTCACCGGAATTTTATAAAATATTTGGAATAGACAAAACATATCCTCATACAATAGAAGGTTGGGTAGGCTTTATTCATCCGGACTACCGCGAAGAAACGGTTGCTTATCATGAATATGTTATAAAGGAAAGAATTCCTTTTGAACATGAATATAAAATAATCCGTATTAACGATGGCGCTGAGCGCTGGGTTTATGGTACAGGAAAACTTGAATTTGATGAAAAAGGGAATCCCATCAGAATGCATGGGGCTATTCAAGACATCACCGAACGCAAAATGAATCTTGAAGCCATTCAGAATGAACGGCAATTACTGCGTACGCTGATCGATCATTTGCCTGATCCGATCTATGTAAAAGATAACGAAGGCCGCAAAATGCTTGCAAACCGAGCCGATCTTGAAAATATTGGTGTTATGGACGAAAGTGAAGTTTTGGGCAAATCTGATTTGGAACTATTTAATACTGAAATAGGTTACCGCGGATATGAAGATGATTTAATTGTGATTGAAAAGGGAGAGCCGGTTATTAACCGGGAAGAAATATTCATTGATAAAAATGGTAAAAAACGCTGGTTGTTAACCACCAAAATTCCGATTTTAAATAAAAGCGGTAAAACAACCGGGCTTGTTGGCATCGGTCGTGATATTACGGAACAAAAAAAAGCATACGAAACGATTCAGAAGCTTTCAAAAAGTATTGAACAAAGCCCTTCCACCATCGTAATTGCAGATGTTTTGGGCAACATCGAATATGTAAATCCTAAATTTAGAGAGATTACCGGATATACTACGGAAGAGGTAATCGGCCAAAATCCACGCATATTGCAATCAGGCGAAACGCCTGCTGAAAAGTACAAGGAACTTTGGGATACGATTTCTTCGGGCGAGGTTTGGCGCGGCGAATTCCGAAACCGAAAAAAGAATGGTGAATTGTTTTGGGAATGGGTTACCATGACATCAATCAAGGATAATCAGGGAGAGATTACCAACTATATTGCAATTAAAGAAGACATTAGTTCCCGAAAACAAATGGAAGTTGATTTGATTATTGCAAAGGAAAAGGCAGAGGAAAACGACCGTCTGAAATCTGCTTTCCTTGCAAATATGAGCCACGAAATACGTACGCCGCTAAACAGCATCATCGGATTTGCCGAATTATTATCCGATCCTGATTTTGAACTGGGTGAACGTTACGAATTTGCTTCGCTAATTAGTGCATCGGGCAACAACCTGCTTGCAATTATTACCGACATTATGGACATCTCAAAAATTGAAGCAGGCCAGGTGGTGGTGAATAAAAGTGTTTTCAATGCCCACAAATTAATACATGATGTTCATAATGAATACAAATTCAGGGCGCATGATAAAGGAATTGAAATGAGGATTGCTTCGGCAACACCCGATGAAGACTGTTCCATTTATAGTGACCAAATAAAAATAAAACAGGTACTGATCAACTTTGTGGGCAATGCGCTCAAATTCACCGAGAATGGATTCATCGAAATTGGACTGAAAGTCAACAACGAGTCGGTTGAATTTTTTGTAAAAGATACGGGATTAGGAATTTCTGTTGCACATCGCGAAAAAATATTTGAACGCTTCAGGCAGGTCGAAGATTCCTCAACGCGAAAATATGGGGGCAATGGCCTGGGACTGGCAATTTCGAAAAGCCTGATCGAAATGTTGGACGGTACGATCGGGATGGAATCAGAACCTGGCAAAGGAAGTACGTTTTATTTTACACTGACAAAGCAAATCGAAATAAATAATACCGGTTTGCCGCTTTAATTGCTTAAAAAAGAATGGTTTGCTTATAGTTTTTCGGACAAACAAGTTTTTTACTTTCAAATTAATTTTGGAAGTTCAAATTAATTTCTACATTTGCCCTCATTAAACGACAGCAATACATGAAAAATATTAGCATTATATCTTTAGTCATTGTCAGCGTGGTGGTCCTCCTTCGTGCACGATGAGATTGGTATAATGTAAGCTATAAGACTTAGAAGCCTTTCTCAATCAACTGAGAAAGGCTTTATTTTTAGAACTAAACTTAATTAAAACAAAAAGATATGCAAAATCGATTAAGATCAGCAACAACTACCGAAGGAAGACGTATGGCAGGCGCAAGAAGCCTCTGGCGGGCAAACGGAATGAAAGAAGAACATTTTGGGCGACCGGTAATTGCCATCGTCAATTCTTTTACCCAGTTTGTTCCGGGGCATGTGCATCTTCACGAAATCGGACAGTATATAAAAGGCATCATCGAACAAAAAGGTTGTTTTGCCGCCGAGTTTAATACCATTGCCATCGACGATGGAATTGCGATGGGTCACGACGGAATGTTGTATTCATTGCCCTCGCGCGATATAATTGCCGATAGTGTTGAATATATGGTGAATGCCCACCGTGCTGATGCGATGGTTTGCATTTCGAACTGCGATAAAATTACCCCCGGAATGATGATGGCTGCTATGCGCCTGAATATTCCCGTCATTTTTGTGTCGGGCGGACCGATGGAGGCAGGCAAAATAGATGGTAAAATGTACGATCTGGTTGATGCTATGGTAATGGCTGCCGACAATTCAGTTTCCGAAGAACAAATGTCGAAAGTTGAACGCGATGCCTGCCCAACCTGTGGCTCGTGCTCCGGAATGTTTACTGCCAACTCTATGAATTGCCTGGCCGAAGCGCTTGGTCTGGCTCTTCCTGGCAATGGTTCAATTCTGGCAACTCATGCCAACCGCAAACGGCTTTTTGATGAGGCAGCCAACCGGATAGTCGATATGACCTATGAACATTATAAGGATGGTAACGAAAATGTGTTACCCCGAAATGTTGCAACAAGAGCTGCTTTTCAAAATGCGATGAGACTTGACATTGCCATGGGTGGTTCAACCAATACCGTTTTGCATATTCTGGCCATTGCGTCTGAAGGTGAAATTGATTTTACCATGAAAGACATTGACGAATTGTCGCGAGTTACCCCAAATCTCTGCAAAGTGGCCCCAAGTGGAAGTTATCACATGGAAGATGTGAATCGTGCCGGTGGAATTATAGGGATTTTAGCTGAGCTTGCGCGTGCCGGAATGCTCGATACCACAGTCCCTCGTGCCGATGGGCGCACCTTGGCTGAAGCCATCGCAGAATACGATGTAATGGCTCCGACTGTTACTGAAGATGCTTTCCGCAGGTATAAATCAGCGCCGGGCGGAGGTCGTAATCTGGTGATGGGATCTCAGGAAAATTATTTTAAAGAATTGGATACCGACCGCTCTAATGGCTGCATCCGCGACTACGAACATGCTTACAGCAAAGATGGCGGTCTGGCTGTTCTGTATGGCAATATTGCCCGGAACGGTTGTATCGTGAAAACAGCGGGAGTCGATCCTTCAGTCTATCATTTTAAAGGAACTGCCAGGGTATTCCAATCGCAGGACGATGCCTGCAACGGAATTCTTGGCGACAAAGTGCAGGCCGGAGATGTGGTGGTAATCATTTACGAAGGGCCAAAGGGCGGACCGGGAATGCAGGAAATGTTGTACCCAACTTCTTACATCAAATCGATGAACCTTGGTAAAGCCTGTGCATTGATTACCGACGGACGTTTTTCAGGTGGAACTTCCGGTTTGTCAATCGGCCATGTTTCTCCGGAAGCTGCTGCCGGTGGTGAAATCGCACTTATTCAGGATGGAGACCTCATAGAAATTGACATCAAAACCCGCAAAATAAATGTTCTGCTTAGCGATGAAGAATTAGCGGCCAGAAAAGAACAGGAATTAAGCAGGGGAAAAGATGCATTTATGCCGGCACCGCGCGACCGTCAGGTGAGCAAAGCGTTGAAAGCATACGCAAGCATGGTTTCGTCGGCCGACCGTGGCGCAATAAGGATTATAGAATGATTTACGATTTGTTTATTTACCATTTACCATTTGAGTCTCTCAATTCAGCGCAAAATCGTAAATAGTAAATCGTCTAATAGTAAATCCAAACAGGGAATATTTACGATTTAATCATTTACAATTGACCATTTAATTAGCCTGTTTCAGCGTAAATAGTAAATCATAATAGGTCCCTAAAAAATAAAATTGTTGGAATAAAATAAATAAAACTCAAAATACGATGGCAACACAAAGAGTAAGCGGCTCGCAAGCTGTAATATTATCCCTTCTGGAGGAAGGAGTTGATACCATTTTCGGGTATCCGGGCGGGGCAATTATGCCTATTTATGATGCATTGTACGATTTTGACCAGCAGGTCACCCATTATCTCACAAGGCATGAACAAGGTGCAATTCACGCAGCCGAAGGTTATGCAAATGTAACCGGAAGAGCCGGGGTTTGTTTTGCAACTTCCGGTCCGGGTGCAACCAATCTGATTACCGGATTGGCCGATGCTCAAATAGATTCGATTCCAATTGTTTGTATTACAGGTCAGGTAGCATCCCCGTTGCTTGGTACCGATGCTTTTCAGGAATCGGATGTAATTAGTATTACTTTGCCAGTGACCAAATGGAATTATCAGGTTACCAGTGCTGAAGAAATACCTGAAGCGATTGCAAAAGCTTTTCACATTGCAACTACCGGTCGTCCGGGTCCTGTATTGCTCGATATTTCAAAAGATGCACAGTTTGGAATGTTCGATTTTGAATATAAAAAATGCACCAAAATAAGAAGCTATCTACCAGAGTATCCGGTCGATCCGTTTCAGGTAAAAGCAGCGGCAGACCTAATTAACGAAGCTAAAAAGCCAATCATATTATTTGGACATGGCGTCATACTTTCTCATGCAGAAAAAGAGCTGAAAGAATTAATTGAAAAAACAGGTATCCCTGCTGCATGGACATTGCTCGGGCTTTCCGCACTTCCTTCTGATCATCCCCTTAATGTTGGAATGCTTGGAATGCACGGAAATTACGGACCAAACATCAAAACCAACGAGGCTGATGTGGTTATTGCCATTGGGATGCGTTTCGACGACCGCGTAACCGGGAAAGTAGCAGCTTATGCCCGTCAGGCTAAAATTATTCATCTGGAAATTGATCCTGCTGAAATCAATAAAATTATCAAGGCCGATGTGCCTGTTTTAGGAAGTGCTAAAAAATCACTTCAGATGCTGATCGGTAATGTGAACCAAAACTCGCATGAAGCATGGGTTCAGGAATTCCGCGATTGTGATAAGATTGAATATGAAAAGGTGATTTCACACGATATTCATCCTAAAAAAGTTGGATTGACAATGGGAGAAGTAATTCGTATCGCTTCCGAAAAAACCAACAATGATGCAATTCTTGTAACAGATGTTGGTCAGCACCAGATGATCGCATCCCGCTACTTTAAATTTAGTCAACCCCGTAGCAATGTAACTTCAGGCGGTTTGGGAACAATGGGATACGCGCTTCCGGCTTCTATGGGCGCCAAAATCGGACAACCAGACCGGGTCGTATTTGCAGTTGCCGGAGATGGCGGGTTTCAGATGACCATTCAGGAACTGGGAACAATTGCCCAATACGGGCTGGATATAAAAATAATTGTGCTGAATAATAATTTCCTCGGAATGGTTCGCCAATGGCAGCAGTTGTTTTTCGAGAAACGGTATTCATTTACCGAAATGAAAAATCCTGATTTCGTGGGAATAGCCAAAGCCTATGGATTGGCTTCGCAAAAAGTTACTTCGCGTGACCAGTTGGAAGATGCTGTACAGGAAATGCTCGACCACAAAGGCCCGTTTGTTCTGGAAGTTGTGGTTGAAAAGGAAGACAATGTTTTCCCGATGATTCCAACCGGTGCATCCATATCTGATATTTTATTAGAACCATAAACATATAAAGATGAAACAAGAATATATTATCACCGTTTTTTCTGAAGACCAGATTGGCTTGCTCAGTAGAATAACCATCATTTTTACACGTCGCAAGATTAATATTGACAGTTTAACCGTTTCGGCATCAGCAATCCCCGGAATATTTAAGTTTACAATTGTGATTAAGGAAACACTTGACCGTGTTCAAAAGGTGGTTGGTCAGCTCGAAAAGGTTGTTGATGTCATGAAGGCATATTTCAATACCAACGAAGAGATGATTTGTCAGGAGATTGCATTATACAAGGTACCTATCGAAGAGCTTTTCGAATCGGATAAAGTCGAACAAATTGTTCGCAATTCGGGTGCCCGCATTCTGGAAATCACCCGCGAATACGTGGTGATCGAAAAAACCGGACATACCAGTGAAACACAACAGCTTTTTGATGAGCTGAACGTATTTGGAGTGACTCAATTCAACCGTTCCGGTAGGGTGGCAATTACCCGTAGTTCAATCGAGAAATTATCGGAATTCCTCAAAGAACGGGATGCCTTGCTGGAACAGGTAGATTAGGAAAGATTGACGATTAAACTATTTACAATTTACTATTTACCTGCCTTTTGATGGTTGGTATTAATAGTAAATTGTAAATGAACAAATTGTAAATGATTAGAAATCCTTCAGAACAAATCCCGGTTTACAGCCTGCATAATTTCAGTTCTCCTGAACGCAAAAGCCAGCAGTTCCAAGTGGAAGTGTTTGATGCAAACCGGCATTTCAGCGTGAAATACCCGCACCGGCACGATTTTTTTGAAGTTCTTTATCTCCTGAAAGGCTCCGGCTATCATGTGATTGATAACAATAAATATGAAATTAAACCGCCCTGCGTGTTTTTTATGTCTCCGGGTCAGGCACATAAACTGGAGTTTTCGCATGATATCGAAGGATTCATCTTTATTTTTACTGCCGATTTTTATTTGCTCAACCGTAGCGATCAAAACAGCCTGATTGAATTTCCTTTCTTTTACACCGTTCATCAGGATAATCCTCCTTTACAGCTTGCAAGCCAGGAAGATATTTTGTTTCTCGAGCGATTGTTTCTTCAGGGTATTGCAGAGTTGAAAAAGGTGGAGTCTAATTCATTTGAAATGTTGCGGTCAATACTTGACTTGATTTTAACAACTTGTTCGTCCCGCTATAAAACAAATGAAAACAGCATCAGCAAAGGAAAAGGACATATTTTGGTGAAACGGTTTTATCAGTTGGTAGAAGAAAATTATTTGAAAAACTTGTCACTGAGCGATTATGCTGCTTTGCTTATGGTTACGCCCAACCACCTGACACAAACAGTAAAGCAATTCACCGGAAAAACCTCCACACAGGTCATAAAACAAAAGCAAATTCTGGAAATTAAACGGTTGTTGGTGCATACCAATTTAAATGTAACCGAAATTGCCACTCAGCTAAATTTTGATGATCAATCGTATTTTACCAAGTTTTTCAAGCGCGAAACAGAACTTACCCCGCTTCAGTATCGTTCCCAATCTTCAGGATTATAAGTAAAATTACCTTGACAGAATCAGGTGTAAACAATTGGTTCTGAATATTGTTTTCAGAAATTGAAATAGTTAAAAAATATTAATCCATGAAAAACACCTAAAATACTTGTTTTTTTACCCTACTTTTTGCTGAATATTCCATTGCTTTGTATCATCAGAAAAATAGTATCAGACAAAATTTTCACACACAATAAAATCATAAAAAATGGCAAATTATTTTAATTCAATTCCCCTTCGTGTTCAACTTGAACAATTGGGCAAATGTGACTTTATGGACCAATCAGAATTTGTTGATGGTGTAAAAAAGTTAATCGGAAAAAAAATTGTTGTTTTGGGCTGTGGCGCCCAGGGTTTGGCGCAAGGACTTAACATGCGCGATAGCGGTTTGGATATTTCGTATGCTTTACGCGAAATTGAAATTGCCGAAAAACACATTTCGTATGTGAATGCTACCGAAAATAAATTCAAAGTTGGAACTTTCAGTGAGTTGATCCCAACTGCCGATCTGGTTTTGAACCTTACTCCAGACAAATACCATACACCTGTAGTGAATGCAGCTATGCCTTTAATGAAAAAAGGTGCTTGTCTGTCGTATTCACATGGTTTCAATATTGTTGAAGAAGGCATTCAGATTCGTCCGGACTTAACTGTGATTATGGTAGCTCCAAAATCACCTGCTTCGGAAGTTCGTGCTGAATTTCTCCGTGGATTTGGCGTTCCAACCCTGATTGCAGTTCACCGCGAAAACGACCCGAACGGTGAAGGTCTTGAAATAGCCAAAGCATATTGCGCCGGTACAGGCGGACACAAAGCGGGTGTATTGCATTCTTCGTTTGTCGCCGAAGTAAAATCGGATTTGATGGGTGAGCAAACCATACTTTGCGGTGTATTGCAATCTGCTTCAATCCTGATGTTCAACAAAATGATTGAAAAAGGCATTGAGGCCGGTTATGCTTCCAAATTTATACAATACGGATGGGAAGTAACTACCGAAGCTTTGAAATTGGGTGGTATCACCAACATGATGGATCGTCTTTCAAATCCTGCCAAAATTGAAGCTTTCAAGCTGGCCGGCGAATTGAAAGTAATTATGCGCCCATTGTTCGAAAAACACATGGACAATATTATGTCAGGTTCATTCTCGTCAACCATGATGGAAGACTGGAAAGCCGGCGACAAAAATCTGTTGGCGTGGAGAGCCGAAACAGGCCAGACTGCATTCGAAAAAACTCCTGCCGGCGATATGAAAATTACCGAACAGGAATATTTCGACAATGGTACGTTGATGGTTGCTTTCGTAAAAGCAGGTGTTGAATTGGCGTTCGAGGTAATGACTGAAACCGGTATCAAAGCAGAATCGGCCTATTACGAATCATTGCACGAAACTCCGTTGATTGCCAATACCATTGCTCGCAAGAAACTGTTCGAAATGAACCGTGTAATTTCTGACACTGCTGAATATGGCTGTTATTTGTTCGATCATGCCTGCAAACCGTTGTTGGCCGATTTCATGAAAAAAATCGACACCAAAGTGATTGGTAAAAACTTCAACGAAGGAATTGACAACCATGTAGATAATATCGAATTGGTTAAAATTAACGAGCAAATCCGTTACCACGAAGTTGAAATAGTTGGCGAAGAATTGCGTGAAGCCATGGAAGCCATGGAAGCAATTATCTAAGAAGAAAAACTCATACAGATGTCGAAAGCCTCGTTGAAAAACGGGGCTTTTTTTTGCTATAACTTTCTCAACTCAACCAGCATTTCTTCAATCTTTTTTGTGGCTTCTGACTGGCTGCTCGAAAAATTATTTAGCATGATGGTAAATAATAGTTCTCGTCCGGAGATGGTAGTCAGGTAACCTGCATAGCAGCGCACACGCGTCATCGAACCGCTTTTGGCGCGAAGGCACTTCTCAGGAAAGTTTTCATTCCTGAAAACCGTTAATGTACCATCGCCAACCGTTGCCAACGATTCGTAAAAATCATCTGCATATTTACTTTGTTTTTTCATGTATTCCAGTATATCAACCATCTGGCTGGCAGTAATGGCATTGAACCGCGACAAACCACTGCCATCGTTCATAAAGAAGCCGGACATGTCAAGCCCTTTTTCTTTCCAGAATTCAACCACGAATTTGCAGCCGTCTTTGGTGGTTCCCAATCCGTTTTTCTGAAATGCCAGATGTTTGAGCAAATGCTCGGCAAACAGGTTCACACTTTCGTGGTTGGTTATCCTGATGATGTCTCGCAGCGAAGGCGATTGAAAAACCGACAATTGGCCGGATGAATCAATTTTTGCCTTTTCGTATTTCGTTACTCCTGAAACTGCGATTCCGTTTGCAGTAAGTTTTTTCCTGAATTCGCTGGCCAAAAGTACCGATGGATCAGGCACCGAAGCTTTGACAACAAAATCGGTTTTGTTTTTCGGAATCGTGCCACGGATAATTCTTCTGTTCTCCATCGGACTGCCAAAAACATAGGCCTGATCGCTGTTCAAATCTGATGAGAGCACCTCGTTTTGCAAATCCAGATTGGGGATTTCAGGAACAATTTTTAATATTTCAGTTTGCTTGCCTGCCTCAATTTTCGATTTAAGGTGAATTTCGTATAAATTGTCAAATGCACTGATTCCCGAAGCTCCGGCACCGTAATAATTCCCGATATCTTCCCAAATCCAGGTATTCGGAATCGTTTGCAATTCATAAATTGTTGCGTCCAAAATCAGGTTTCCGGTGATAACTTTGATTTCTTTCTGTCTGATTTTCTTCACCCATTCTGCCATAAAATACTGGTATTCCGGAAAATATTTTGACCCAAGTGTCGGGTCTCCGCCCCCGATGATTTGAAGATCACCAAAAAGTGTGTCATTTCTGATTGTTCCGGAGTAGGAGAGGGTAGTTTCAAAATTAAAATCAGGACCAAAAACTTCGAGCGCAGTGGCGGTAGTTACCAATTTCAGGATGGAGGCAGGCACCAAACTTTGTTGTGGTTCTGATGTGAACAGCATTTCTCCTGTTTGATTGTCGCTTACAGAGATACAGATACTGGCATTTGCCAATTCCGGAGTGGTTTGCCAATGAGTGATTTTTTGCTGAATGCCAGCTATATTGTTTTGCGCAAATCCGTTGGTAAAAAATAAACCAAAAATGCCGATATAAAAGATTTTCCAGAGAAGATTTAGTCTGTTCATAGTAGCTGAATTGTGATGGAAAGATAAAGAGTTATGCTCAAACATCCACTATCAATTTTTACCTGACATTTAAATTGATATATTTAATCATGCCTGTACTTTTCCTTTGTTTAAATTAAGGTTATGCCTTGTTTTAACCCAACTATTATTCATCTGGATTTACTATCTTTGTGAAGTTTTGGAAAAAATCATTCAAAATCAGAATATTACAAGCTAATAATTTATATAAGTATAATTCTAAACTGTAACACAATGTTAATTGATAAAGTATTCGGTAGAGAAATTTTGGATTCGCGTGGCAATCCAACCATTGAAGTAGAAGTAACTCTTGAATGTGGTGCAATTGGCCGTGCTGCTGTTCCATCCGGAGCATCAACCGGTGAAAACGAAGCGTTGGAATTGCGCGATGGCGACAAAGGCCGTTACTTAGGCAAAGGCGTTTTGAAAGCTGTTGTCAATGTAAACACTATTATTGCCAAAGAAATCGTGGGCATGAATTCTTTAAATCAGGTA
>DAITNH010000046.1:18714-24123 GCA_036834745.1 Prolixibacteraceae bacterium | reverse complement strand
CTTTTCGCTGTTTATTGTTGGAATTGCAGCAGCCGAAGCTTCGGTCGCCATTGCACTGATCATCAATATTTACAGGAACCTGCAAAATATTGACGTGGAAAATGTTAGTGAAATGAAATATTAAAAAGCTGGAAGTCGGAAGACGGAAGTCAAGAAACTAAAAAAATAAAACAACAGATAATGGCAGGATATACTTATACTGTATTCATTTTAATGATTCCGCTGGTACTGTTTTTGGTCACCGGGTTGTTAGGAATGAAATGGAAACCAATTGTCTCCGGGGTGATTGGAACAACCGGAATGGGAATTTCGTGGGTACTTTCCCTGATCACTGCAGGCAGCTATTTTTTCGGCGGAGCCCATCACGCTGAAGGTTTCCAGGCCATCATTCCGTTTGAAATGACCTGGCTTAAATTTACAGAGACACTAATCATCAAAATGGGCATATTGCTTGATCCGATTTCAGTGATGATGTTGGTGGTGGTTACAACCATTTCGTTTATGGTGCATATTTACAGCCTTGGTTACATGAAAGGTGAAGTAGGGTTCGCCCGTTTTTATTCTTTTTTGTCGCTGTTTACCTTTTCGATGCTTGGTTTGGTGATTGCACCCAATATTTTCCAGATGTATATTTTCTGGGAGCTGGTGGGGGTCAGTTCATTCCTGCTGATCGGCTTTTACTACACAAAACCATCGGCAGTAGCAGCTTCAAAAAAAGCATTCATCGTTACCCGTTTTGCCGACCTTGGTTTCCTGATCGGTATTCTGATACTTTCTTTCATAACCGGAACTTTCGATTTTGCCAAACTTACCGAACCCGGAACCGCCATTTTTGCAAGTGCAGCCTCCATGAGTTTTATGGGTATTTCGGCCATGACATGGGCCATGACACTTATTTTCATGGGAGGTGCCGGTAAATCAGCCATGTTTCCTTTTCATATTTGGTTGCCCGATGCAATGGAAGGCCCGACACCTGTTTCTGCACTGATTCATGCTGCAACGATGGTTGTTGCCGGTGTATTTCTGGTTGCCAGGATGTTCACAGTCATTCACTTTCAGGCTCCTGATGCGCAGGAGATTATTGCTTACGTTGGTGGTTTTACTTCGCTGTTTGCTGCGGTAATTGCCATTACTCAATATGATATTAAACGCGTTCTGGCGTTTTCAACCTTGTCTCAACTTGGTTACATGATGTTGAGTCTTGGTGTTTCAGGTTATGGCGGCGAAGAAGGTCTGGGTTTTATGGCTGGCATGTTCCACTTGTTTACCCATGCCATGTTTAAAGCATTGTTGTTCCTTGGAGCCGGATCGATCATACATGCCGTTCATTCAAACTACATGTACGACATGGGCGGATTACGCAAATATTTGCCCATTACACACATTACTTTCCTGATTGCCTGTCTGACAATTGCAGGAGTTCCGCCATTTTCAGGATTTTTCAGTAAAGACGAAATACTGGTCGCAGCATTTCACCACAACAAACTGTTATTTGCAGTCGAGTATATTGTTGCCGGCTTAACCGCTTTCTATATGTTCCGCTTGTACTTTAGTGTATTTTGGGGAAAAGACAGACATTATCACCATACTCCGCACGAAAGTCCGCTTACAATGACAATTCCGCTGATGTTTCTGGCCGCAGCTTCCGTTTTTGCCGGATTCCTGCCATTCCATCATCTGGTAACCTCTGATAAATTGGGATTTGTTACTGAAATGAATTATGCGGTGGCTATACCTTCTGTTTTAATTGGATTATTGGGAATTGCAATGGCATGGATACTTTATAAAAAGGAAAGTGGCGTTCCGGCTAAAATGGCTAAAAGTTGGGGAGTTTTATACACCGCAACCTATAATAAATTCTATTTCGACGAAATTTACCTTTTCGTAACAAAAAAGATTATTTTCAATTACATATCTCGTCCGGTAGCATGGTTCGACCGCCACATTGTCGATGGATTTATGGTTGGAATCGGCACAACCACTGAAAAAATATCCTATCAGATTAAGGGAATGCAATCGGGACAATTGCAGCATTACGCATTCATGTTCGTTGCCGGAACTTTGGCTTTGACATTGTCGATGTTGTACTTTTTGATGTAGGGAATATCCCCCTTCCCGTTTCCCCAAGGGGGAAACGGGAAGGGGGATATTGATATGCAGTTTTTATCGCTCTGAAAGGGCCAGATATCAATAGCCCGGGGTTTTAACCCCGGGGAAAAAGAAAGAAGGTGAAAGTCGTCCGCGAAATAAGGATGAACAAGGCTTTACCAATGTTTCGGACGAAATGGAGTTCATGATTGAAAAAAATTGAAAAAAAAAAATAGGAACTGAATAAGAAATAAGGAACATCGAAGTAACTTTTTTACATTTCTTATTTCCCGTTCCTTATTCGATATTTAAAAATTGAATTGAAAAATTAAAATAATATATTCTGATGAATATTCTAACTTTACTGGTGATCATCCCGATTCTTACCATGATCGGTATCCTTTTTACCAAGGATAATAAAGGAGCACGGCTTGTTGCGGCAGGCGGAATGGGTGTGCAACTGATAACTACCGCTGTTCTGGTATTTATGTACCTCGCCGCGCGTAAATCAGGATTAATGCACGAAATGCTGTTTACCGCTGATTACATGTGGTTTCCCAGCCTGAACATTCATTATGCAATTGGAGTTGATGGAATTGCCGTTGCGATGATTGCCCTCACCTCGATCGTACTTTTTGCAGGTATTTTTGCATCGTGGGAAGTGGAATATTTATCGCGTGAGTTTTTCATCTCGCTTATTTTGCTGTCCACCGGTGTTTTTGGCTTCTTTATTTCGCTCGACCTTTTTACCATGTTCCTGTTCTATGAACTGGCGGTTATCCCTATGTATCTGCTGATTGGCGTATGGGGAACCGGACCGAAGGAAAGTTCGGCCATGAAATTAACCCTGATGTTGATGGGAGGTTCAGCCTTGCTGATGGTTGGTATCTTCGGCATCTATTTTAATTCGGCTCCCGCTGGTGGTCCGCTTACTTTTAATATTCTTGAAATTTCCAAAATAAGTATGCCAATTGATGTTCAGCGCTTCTTCTTTCCGTTCACTTTTATCGGATTCGGAATACTTGGAGCACTGTTTCCCTTTCATACCTGGTCTCCTGATGGACATGCTTCGGCACCAACAGCGGTTTCGATGCTCCATGCAGGCGTTTTGATGAAACTTGGAGGATACGGATGTTTCCGTGTTGCCATCTTCCTGATGCCAGAAGCAGCGCATGAAATGGCCTGGATTTTCATTATCCTGACAACCATCAGCGTGGTTTACGGAGCATTCGGCGCCATCTGGCAATCCGACCTGAAATTCATCAATGCCTATTCATCGGTAAGCCATTGCGGACTGGTAATTTTCGCCTTGCTGATGCTGAACCAGACGGCCATGGACGGTGCCATTCTGCAAATGATTTCACACGGTTTAATGACAGCCCTTTTCTTCGCCCTGATCGGTATGATTTACGGACGGACACATACCCGAGACGTCAACGAAATGGGCGGTTTAATGAAGGTGATCCCATTCCTTGCCGTGGTTTACATGATCGCGGGGTTTGCTTCACTGGGACTTCCCGGATTAAGCGGGTTTGTTGCTGAAATGACTGTTTTTGTGGGAGCTTTCCAGCATAAGGATATGTTTCATCGTGTGGTTACAGTAATTGTAGCTTCTTCAATTGTAATTACTGCTGTTTATATTTTGCGTGTTGTCGGGATGATACTTCTCGGCCCGTTGAAAGATCAGCACCATGCACATCTTCAGGATGCCAAATGGTTTGAAAAATTAAGTACGGTTACACTTGTACTGGCAGTTGCAGCCATTGGTATTGCACCGCTTTGGTTGTCGGACACCATTATTGCAAGTTTAAAACCGATCATAGATAAGCTGGCAATGGCAATTCCGCTGTAAGAAATGGAGTAAAACTCACCCCACGTCCGATGCCCGGACGTCCCCCCTCTCTACTTTAGTGAGGGGATAGCACCGCAGGTGCGAAGGGGTGAGTCACAAAAAAATATAGAAAAAGTAAAAAAATATAATCGGAGCGTTCCAACTCCCATTTCTTTAACGGCTACTGAGCCTGTCTAAGTAGGGGTTGGGGGGAGGCTTTAAAAACAAGAAAATATGGATCTCGGACAATTTATACTCATGCGCCACGAATTGCTGCTTACCATTGCAGCCCTTGCAATTCTGGTGGCTGAAATTTTCACCAGCGAAAAAAACAAATCTGGCATCATTACTTTTGCGCTCGGACTTTTCGCTTTGGTCACCGTAGTGGGTTTTATTCCCGGCGAAACGGGTAATTTATTTGGCGGATCTTTCCAGTCGAGCCAACTGACCACTTTCATGAAAAACATTCTGAACCTGGCAGTACTGATCGTTTTCCTTCAGGCTGAAGGCTGGCTGCGGAAACCGGAAAATGCAGATAAAATCAGCGAATATTTTATTCTGACCCTGTCAACCCTGATCGGAATGAATTTCATGGTTTCTGCAGGTGATTTCCTGATTTTCTACATCGGACTCGAAACAGCTACAATTCCAATTGCCGGACTGGCTGCCTTTGACAAGCTGAAAAGCAAATCTGCAGAGGCTGGTATCAAACTGATCCTTTCCTCTGCCCTATCTTCAGGAATATTGCTTTTTGGACTTTCGATGCTTTACGGAGCAACCGGAACCATCTATTTTGCCGATATGGCCGGACTGATTACCAAAGATGCCATGACCTTGCTCGGGTTCATTTTCTTTGTGAGCGGAATGGGATTCAAAATTTCGCTGGTACCTTTCCATTTCTGGACTGCCGACGTTTACGAAGGCGCTCCGATCAATGTAACTTCTTACCTTTCGGTTGTTTCAAAAGGAGCGGCGGCATTTATTTTTACCATCATCTTATTTACCGTTTTCAAAAATATCGTGGAATTGTGGCAGCCGATGATTTATACGCTAGCTGTATTCACGATGACGCTGGCCAACCTGTTTGCCTTGCGTCAGGACAACATCAAACGTTTTCTTGCCTTTTCATCGATTGCACAGGCAGGTTTTATTCTGCTTGGTATTATTGGGTTCGGTGAATTGGGAATGACTTCTGTCGTCTATTTTGTATTGGTTTATGTATTTACGAACCTTGGAGCATTCGGCGTGGTTGCGGCTGTACACAATGCCTCTGGAGTTGAAACCATTTCAGGATACAATGGATTGTATAAAACCAATCCGATGCTTAGTTTGCTTATGACCCTTGCATTGTTTTCTCTTGCAGGAATACCACCGGTTGCAGGTTTCTTCGGAAAATTTTTCCTGTTTACAGCTGCCGCCGGAAAAGGATATTATATACTTGTTTTAATTGCCGTTTTAAATGCTACCATCTCTTTATATTATTATTTGCT
>DAITNH010000046.1:0-18614 GCA_036834745.1 Prolixibacteraceae bacterium | reverse complement strand
TACTTGTTTTAATTGCCGTTTTAAATGCTACCATCTCTTTATATTATTATTTGCTGGTAGTAAAAGCGATGTTCATCGCTAAAAACGAAGAACCGGTTGCATGGTTCCGCAGTACAGTAGCTATGCGAATCAGCCTCGTAATGTGTGTGGCAGGCGTATTTATCATTGGTTTTGCAAGTGGAATATTTGAATACATCCGCACCATCAGCCAACTATTTTTAAACTAAGAAACAATGGCACTCAACAAAGGGAAACATACAGTAGAAGAAATTGATGGCGTTCGCTGCACAGTGGTCGAAAAAGGGATTACTGCTGAACGGGCAAAGTTTCTAAGAACAATACTGGAACTAAATGGCTATGAGGTAAGAACCGCAACAGATACAGACCCGGCAACAATGAAGCTCGGTGTTACCGATATCCTTTTCAACGCTGTTATTGATGTTTATGAACGCAGGTTAAAAAGCCCTTCAGGAAAGAAAGTTACACCAGCATACTGGCTTCAGGAATCGGACAAAGAAACGGAAGCAGAGGTAAATTATTGGAATCATAAGTAAAATAAAATTTATAATTGCAGAAAGATAAAAAACTACTTTTTGGGCATCAAAACTATGACTATGCCCATTCAGATAAATATCTTTTTAAGTCTTGCCATAAATTGCGCGAAGAAGACAAATTCGGCCGGACTCACACCTGTTATTATCAGTACAAAGTTTCATCAACCATCCCAACTCAGGACGAAGAACCCGCCAAACAAAAAAAATCCGACAAAAAGAAGTCTAAAAAACAGACCGCCGCAGCGGATGATGACCTTCCCTTCTAGCAGAATCCAAAAGAAAGCCGAAAGGCTTTTTTTTGTGTCGCATCCCGACGAAAGTCGGAAAATAGTCGACTTCGAATACGAAAATTACAAAGATAGTTACTGAAGCAAACGGTAACAACTTAAATTCCAATAGGCAAAAGCCTCCTGTTTTTTGTTGAAATCTTATTTATAAAAGACAATTATCAATAATGCTATGTTTATTTACTTGTTGTATCTTGCGATTTGAATAATCGACATAAAGACAAAAAATACTGAATGGCCAAGAAGAACGGAAACGGGGAAAACGAACCGTTAGAGAAACAACTCTGGAAAGCAGCAGATAAACTCCGCAAAAACATTGACGCAGCAGAATACAAACACGTGGTTTTGGGATTGATCTTCCTGAAATACATCAGCGATTCGTTTGAAGAACTGTTTGCCAAATTAAAAGCAGAAGAAGCGCAGGGAGCCGATCCCGAAGACCGAGACGAATACAAAGCCGAAAACGTATTTTTTGTACCGCAGGATGCCCGTTGGACCTACCTGCAATCGAGAGCCAAACAACCCGAAATAGGCAAAGTGGTTGACGATGCCATGGATGCCATCGAAAAAGAAAATGCTTCTTTGAAGGGTGTGCTGCCCAAAGTGTTTGCCCGGCAAAATCTCGACCCGACCAGTTTGGGTGAATTGATTGACCTCGTTGGAAACATTGCTTTAGGCGATGCCAAAGCCCGAAGTGCCGATGTGCTGGGTCATGTGTTCGAATATTTTCTGGGTGAGTTTGCTTTGGCCGAAGGTAAACAAGGCGGACAGTTTTATACACCGCGCAGTATTGTTGAGTTGCTGGTAAAAATGCTCGAACCCTACAAAGGACGTGTATTCGACCCATGCTGCGGCTCCGGTGGTATGTTTGTGCAATCCGAAAAACTGGTGCTCGAACACCAGGGACGGGTAAACGATATTTCCATTTACGGACAGGAAAGCAACCAAACCACCTGGCGCCTGTGCAAAATGAACCTCGCCATTCGGGGTATCGACAGTTCGCAGGTGAAATGGAACAACGAAGGTTCGTTCCTGAACGATGCACACAAAGACCTGAAAGCCGATTACATCATTGCCAATCCACCGTTTAATGTGAGCGACTGGGGTGGCGATTTGATGCGTACCGACGGCCGTTGGCAATACGGCGTACCACCTACCGGAAACGCCAACTTCGCCTGGATACAGCATTTTATTTACCACCTTGCACCAACCGGACAGGCTGGAATTGTATTGGCAAAAGGGGCTTTAACTTCCAAAACATCGGGCGAAGGCGAAATACGGAAAGCCCTGATTGAAGCCGGATTGATCGATTGTATTGTAAACCTGCCTGCCAAGTTGTTCCTGAATACACAAATTCCTGCAGGTTTGTGGTTTCTAAGGCGTAACCGGGCTTCGACAGGCTCAGCCAACGGTTACCGCGACCGAAGCAACGAAATACTCTTTATTGATGCCCGAAATTTAGGTTTTCTGATTAACCGTCGTACCCGCGAACTTTCACCGGAAGATATTCAACTCATTACAGATACTTACCACAACTGGCGAAATCTCCCGAGTCATCCTGAATTAATTTCAGGATCTGCCGATGAGTACCAGGATATTCCCGGATTCTGCGCCTCCGCTCCAATCGCCAAAGTAAGAGAATTGGATTATGTGGTTACTCCTGGCCGTTATGTGGGTTTGCCCGATGATGAAGATGATTTTGATTTTAACGAACGGTTCTCAGCCTTAAAGGCCGAACTGGAAGCTCAGATTAAGGAAGAAACTGAACTAAATAAAATAATTGCACAAAATCTGGCGAAGATAAATGGAATTGAAGGAAAGTAAAACTAAAAATCCCGTTTTTGCTACTAACCTCCCACGTAGAACGTAGGGCTTCGCAAAAATTGGATAGAACAAAAGTATGGAAAATATTGAACTCATAGAAATTGAAAACCGGATTTTTACCATTCGGGGTGTTCAGGTTATGCTCGACCGTCATTTGGCTGAAATGTACAAGGTCGACACTAAAAGATTAAATGAGCAGGTAAAGCGCAATCTGGACCGTTTTCCTGAATCTTTTCGTTTTCAATTAACAAATACTGAATTGGAAAATTTGAGATTGCAATTTGCAAATCGAAGTGAAGATTCTTTAAGGTCGCAATTTGCGACCTTAAACCAAGATCCTTTAAGGTTCCAAATTGGCACCTTAAACAAAGGGCGGGGACAACACCGTAAATATATTCCATACGTTTTCACCGAACAGGGAGTGGCCATGCTGTCAGCAGTATTGCACAGCGAAACGGCTGTAAAAGTGAGCATCAGGATAATGCATGCGTTTGTCGAGATGCGAAAAATGGTTTTGGGAAATGCCGCACTGTTTCAACGACTCGACCGGATTGAATTCAAACAACTGGAAACCGACCATCAATTTGAGCAGGTTTTTAAAGCGCTCGAAAGCCGCGAACAGTTAACCGAAAAAGGTATTTTTTACGATGGGCAGGTATTCAATGCCTGGATTTTCATCTCCGACCTGATTCGTAGCGCCAAACAATCGCTCATTTTGATTGACAATTATGTTGACTATACTGTGCTGAATTTAATTACTTCGTTGAAAGACCTGGGCAAAAAATGGTTTGCCTTCTCAAAACTGGATGCCAAAACTCCGGAAATGTTGAACCTCCTAAAGATCAAAATCAATGAGTGAGTGGAAAGAATGCAAATTAGGTGAATTAATTGTTGATAAATCTGCTGATTTGCAGACTGGTCCTTTTGGTACGATGTTAAATGCGACCGAATATACCATTGAAGGAACTCCGGTTATCGCAGTTCAGGATATTGGCGAAAATAGGTTGGTTTATCACAAATTCGTATTTGTTAACGATTCAACAGCTCAAAGACTATCAAGATATCGAGTCAAAGAAAATGATATAATCTTTGGAAGAAAAGGCGCAGTAGAGCGGAGAGCTTTAATTAAAAAGAAGGAGGAAGGTTGGCTTCAGGGTAGTGATTGTATTAGACTTCGATTCTCAGACTCAGTTGACCCAAAATTTGCATCATATCAATTTGGAACTAAATATTACCAGGAATGGATGTTTCAGAATGCTGGGGGAGCAACTATGCCATCGTTAAATCAGAGTGTATTAAAAGAACTACCAATAAGATTTCCTGACATTATCGAGCAAATAGCCATCGCCTCAGTCCTCTCCAGTTTAGATGATAAAATAGACCTGCTGCACCGCCAAAATGCCACCTTAGAAGCCATGGCCGAAACGCTTTTTAGGCAGTGGTTTGTGGAAGAAACGAAGGATGATTGGGAAGAAGTTTCGCTAAAAGAATTTATATCTATAAAACATGGCTATGCCTTTAAGGGTAATTATATATCTACCGAACCAACCCATCTGATCTTGGTAACTCCAGGGAATTTTAGAATTGGCGGAGGCTTCAAATTTGATAAATTCAAATATTACACCAGTGAGGATTTCCCAAAAGATTACATTTTTAAAGCCGGTGATTTGATTGTAACAATGACTGATTTAAGTGTCGATGGAAATACATTAGGTTACCCAGCATTTGTTCCTGAAAATTATTCGAATGAAGTGTATTTGCATAATCAACGGGTTGGCAAGGTTGAATTTAAAAATGAGATTGGAAAGTATTTCCTTCATCAATTAATGAAAACAGATGATTATCAATGGTTTGTTTTGGGTGGTGCCTCTGGCACAGCCATCAGACACACTTCACCAACATCCATTTGCAACTATTCTTTTCGAATGCCACCCAAATCCAAGATTTTAGAATTTGAAACCTTTGTAAATGGGTTAGAAGCAAAAAATAAAAAGAACCAAATCCAAATCCGCATCCTCACAGCCCTTCGGGATACTTTATTGCCGAAGTTGATGAGTGGGGAGGTAAGGGTGGATTAATAAACCATTTATGAAATATACAATTTTTTATTCATGGCAATCTGACACTAACCCAAATTTCAATTGGGTTTTGATAAGAGATTGTATAAATTCTGCCATAAAGAATATTGAAAATAAAGGTCGATTGAAGGGTGTTTTCTTTAACGATTTACAAGAAAGCACTAGTAATATTCCAGGATCACCTGATATTGTGCCTACAATTGAAGTACGAATTGACAGTTGTGATATTTTTATTTGTGATCTGACTATCACCAATAGTCATGACTGGATATTAACAGCCTTAGAAACTAATCCCGATTTACCATATAAGTTTTCCCCCAATAGCAATGTTTATGGGGAATATAATAGAGCATTAGGGAATCACAGTTCAGATGCAGTAATAGCTGTTATGAACACTATTTACGGAGATCCAAATAAAAATGATAAAATAATTCCATTTGATTCCCGTCAAAAAAGATTTCCTTTCCTATATTCATGTGACTCAGAAGTACAGATTGAAGGAGCGAGTTTAAATCTAATAGCTTTTTTTGAAAATGCAATTAGAGAATCAATTCTTAAGCTTATTGACGAAGAAAGGTATAGATATCTTCCTTTTATAACATTTGCTGAGCATAAAAAAGAGTATTCTACCAAGTGTGAATACTGCTCGAATGAAGCATTAGGTGTGTTTAGGAATAATATTTTGAATGATGATAGTAATTTGCGTATAATAGGTATTTCTGGCATCGGGAAAACCAGACTAGTTTTTGAGGCTATAAAGAATTCTGCGGAGTTTATTGCACGATACTTATACTGCGATTGTTTTATTGATGATTTTGAAGAAGTCAAAAAGAAAATTGAATTGATTCTACGAAAAAAGGAAAATCCAATCATAATTCTGGACAACTGCAATTCTGAACAGGCTCAAAATGTCATTCGAATAAAAAGAAGATACTCATCAACTAATTGTAAAATTATAACGATCTGGAATCAAGAAGAGCAAAGCACTCTAAGTGGGTATGTTTATGTGAATTTAAACGTAGACCTACGTGATGTCGTTGACGAAATCATCGATAAAAAATCTATAACCATATCTGATGACAATAAAAATCTGATCAGAGAATTTTCTGATGGGATTCCATTAATGGCAATACTTTTAGTTGAAAGTTTAAATGAAGGGGATACTGATATTGGGAAATTGAGTAACAAGGATTTTGTAAATAAACTCATATTCGAAGTTGAGGAAGAGAGAGAAATCATAAAATCATGTTCATTGTTTCGATATGTTGGTTTTGATGGAGGTTATAGAAGTCAAATCAAGTTTATTGTAGAGAATAAGGCAATTACACCAATTAGCGGAGAACCAGAAGTTAAACTCGCAAAATTTGATAAGCTCTTTAATAAATATAAAAAGCGGGAGATTGTTGAAACAAATGGGCGGTTATTCGGTATCCGACCTAGACCTTTAGCTTTTGCTCTTGCTGAGGAGTGGTTTGATGATTGCTCTGATGAAAGGATGGATAATGTTATAAAATCTATTCAAGACGAAAATAATCCTGATAGTAAGATTCTTACCGAATCTTTATGTTCTCAAATAAAATATTTGGGTAATAACGAAAAAGTGAAATCACTAATTGGAAGGCTTACTGATGTTAGTGGCCCTTTTGATAATGCGGAAGTTGTAAACACAGAGTTGGGTTCACGCCTCTTTCGCTCATTTGTAGAAGTGAATCCTAATGCTGTAGCAGATAATCTATATCGTTTATTCGGATCAATGTCTATTGAGCAATTAAAAAATGTTCAAGAGGGAAGACGAAATCTCGTGTGGACACTTGAAAAGCTGTGTTTTGATAAAACCACTTTTGAAAAAGGCGCAAAATTGATGATGTTATTTGGAGCGGCAGAAAATGAAACATGGGGGAACAATTCCACAAGTGAGTTTTTACATCTTTTCAAAATTCAATTAGCAGGAACTCAAGCAAATTTATCTGAACGATTAGAAATTATCAAATGGGGCTTAAATAAAGGGAATGAACATACTCTTTTGTCTTTGAAAGCTCTCAGTTCTGCTTTGGAAACACAACATTTTACCAGATTTATGGGTGCTGAAATCCAGGGAACAAAAAAATTAGAAGATTATATCCCAACAAATAGTGAGGTTATAAAATATTGGACTGAGGTTTTGGATATTTTAGAAGAATATGCTCTCTCCGAATGTGAATATTCAGCTTTATGTAGTAAAGTTATAGCGGAAAAAGCACGAGGATTATTTAGAGCTGGAGTTGCAACAATAATTCTACCTAAAATAAAAAATATAGCCGAAAGATACAGCTATGATTGGGACTTAATGTTGGATATTTTGTACAGAATAAAGGAATATGAAGGTCCAATATTAAAACCAGAATATGCTTCAGAAATTGATACCTTAATAGAACAATTAACAAAAACTGATTTCTATTCCAGATTTGCTGCAGTTCAGAAAAATAGAAATAATACTGAGTCAAAACTCAATTTTGAGGAGCAAATAAAAATTCAGCAACAAGAATATCAAAAGTTGGCTGATGAATTTGTAAATAATAATTTTTGTTCTTCTGAGATATTACATTCTATCTACTCCAATAAACATTTATTTTCCATGCCATTCGGGGCAAGAATAGCAGAACTGATAGAAGGAAATATAGAAGATTTAATAGTTTTTACTGAAAAATCGTTAGACTTATTATTGTCAATTGATACCAGAGACCGGAATAGTTCAATTCTAATTGACTTTGCTAGAGGAATAAAACTAGAAGAATCAAAGAATATCCTGATAGAATCCATTCTAAGTAAAGAACAGCTTTCTTATTTATTATTTCCAGTATTTGGAGTCTTTAAGAAAGAGGATGACGAACTTAATATTCTATTCTCTTTAGTTGAGAGGGAAGTCGTTTCTATTGATGAGTTTAAACAATATTTCAACTATTTGTCGCTGCGAGGACTTTCTGAGGATAAATTTGTTGGGCTTTGCCATAAAATAAAAAAATACGGCATTCGAGGTACAGATACGGTGTTGTCGTTAATTCACAGTTTGTTATATTTCAGTAAAGAGATTAATCCAAATTCCGTTTTATATGATCTGCTGGAAGAGATATTAATGTCGATTGACATAACAAACTTAAATGGAATAAATAGAGATGATTACTTCCACATGATCGATACTCTTTTGAGTCATAAGGAAAGTAAAATCTTTGCAAAGGGTATAAACTTGCAAGCTATAAATCTTGCGAAAGACCCAAATTATTCCTTTAGTTTTGACTCTAATCTTGAAAATTTGTACGGCATATTAATTGGTAAATATTTTGAAGATATATGGCCAGATTTATCGAGCGCACTGCTTTCTGATGGTGAGGACTACTTTGTATATTATCATTATCAACATCTTTTAGGCTCTCAAATTGGGAGTATGTCAAATAAAGTTGGAATTTTATTTAAAGGAAATATAGAACTAATTTTCGATTGGTGTAGGAAATTCCCAGAGAAAGCTCCTGCTAGATTGGCTTCAATGGTCCCAATTTTTGAAGGAGAGGGTTTTCATCCAATTACCTTAAGGCTTATTAACGAATATGGCAATCAACAAGATGTTTTAAGTAGTCTAAGTTCGAACATGGGGTCCTTTTCTTGGGTCGGTTCTATAATACCTTTATTGGAAAGTAAAAGAAAATTATTTAATTCATTAATAAACCATTCTATTCCCGAAGTTGTAGATTGGGCAAAAAGCAACATCTATTATGTGGATAAAGGAATTGAAAGAGAAATACAAAGGGAAGATGAGGAACGAATATTATATTCCTAAAATCAAAGCAATACCCGATAATGGAAAATAAAACTATTTATTTATTTACTAAACCAAATGACCCGAATCACCGAAAACCATATCGAACTTCTAGCCATCCAACGCCTCGAATCCTTGGGTTATCATTACCTGTATGGTCCAGATATTGCTCTTGATGGACATTCTCCGGAAAGAGAAACCTTTGAGCAGGTTTTGTTACTCAATAGGTTGAAAACCGCCGTTCGGAAAATCAATACGGGTATACCGGCAGATGCGCAAAACGAAGCCATTAAAGAGATTCAGCGCATAGCTTCACCCGAATTACTGGCCAATAATGAAACGTTTCATCGTTTGCTCACCGAAGGTATTCCGGATACCAAACGCGTTCAGGGAGATGACCGCGGCGATCGTGTTTGGCTCATTATTTTCAAAAATACGCGTTCTCACAGCCCTTCGGAATACTTTAATTGCCGAAGTTGATGAGTGGGGAGGTGGGTGGAAATGTAAAAAGTCTGAACATGATTTAAAAGATTACTAGATGGACAAGATTAAAATAATCGTATAATCAATAAATCCATTAATCGTGTTCAAGACAATTAAAAGAGAACAATATGGACAAGCAAAATTACAGAAACGAAGATGCGATCAATGCTCTAACCCGTAAGATTATTGGTTGTGCAATGGAAGTACATAAAGTTTTGGGAAATGGTTTTCAGGAAGTCATATACCAGAGGGCATTGGCAATTGAGCTTGAGTTTCAGGGTTTATCGTTTGAACGCGAAAAAGAAATGCCATTGACTTATCGTGGCCATGCTATAGGAACTCGGCGTGCCGACTTCTTTGTTGAAGAACAAGTCATGGTAGAAATTAAAGCCATTGAACAATTGTTACCAGTAAATAAGACTCAAGCCATAAACTATTGCGAAGCCTATAACATTGCAGATGGCCTGTTGATTAACTTTGGAGCAATGAGTTTAGAATTCAAACGGGTGTACAATAAAAATCTTGTTCATCCTTCAATCAAGTAATCGTGTTTTAGACAATGTACAATAACATCCAAATCCGCACCCTCACAGCCCTTCGGGATACTTTATTGCCGAAATTGATGAGTGGGGAGGTAAGAGTAATAGACTAACTATAACATTTAACTTTTTACTTATGGGAATTTTTGATGGAAACAAATCTGAACAGATAAAATATCTGGATGATGAACGAAAAAAATTATGGGATAGAATTATAGCTTTAGAAAAGTATACTCTGGCCCTAGAGAAGGAAGTCAAAACCAGAACACCGGAAACAGAAAAAGAGGCCAGGGAGCATTCGAAACGAGCTGCAGAATTTAGGAACAAAACAGAACAAAGGCTGGAGGAAGCAATCGATTTGGTTAATAAGCTTAAAGAGCAATTGAATTTAGCTATTTTGCTAAAGGACCAAACAGAGATCTTGAATTCTAATGTTTTAGCTTTGAAGAATGAAGTTGAGCTAGCAAAAAATAGAATCGATGATGTTGATGCGGATTTTCAACAAAAGGTAAGTACTGTTGAAAATCGAATTGCAGGTATTGATGAAATATTCGTAAAGTATCCTGATCTTGAACAGGAACTTACTGAAGTTGATGCATTTATTCAAAAAATTGAGGAGAATCAAAAGAAGTCGACTATTACTTTAAGTGCCATTAACACAAGAAAAACTGAAATTGATGATCTTCACAGGGAAATTTTTGGATATACAGCAGAAAATGAAACTGGTGAGAAAATAGATATTGACGGAAGCAAGGATGAACTTGAAAAAGCATATGACAAACTTATAGATGAGCTATCTGATGCACAAAAGCAGGTTGATACTTTGAAAAATGAATATGCAAATAATTACCAAGACTTTGAAAATATTCATAAAAGCAAATATGATATAATTATTGAAGAAATAAGAAAATTATTGCCAAATGCGCTGACAGCAGGACTTAGTTCTGCATTTTCTAAGAAAAAAGAGGATGAAGTTGCAGCTTCTGTGCAATTACAGAAACGTTTTATACATGGAATTTATATGCTAATTGGAATTAGTATAATACCAGTAGCAGTAAGTATTATTTTTTTGGTTCAAAAGGTCTCCCTAGAAGACGTAATCTTTCGATTACCCAGACTTGTATTAGCAATTGTCCCCATGTATATTCCGGCACTTTGGGTTACGTATTCAGCAAGCAAGAAACTTAATCTTTCAAAAAGACTAATTGAAGAGTATGCCCACAAAGAAGTTTTGAGTAGAACTTATGAAGGGTTATCAAATCAAATTTCTAATATAGGTGATAAGGATCAGTCAGAAGAACTAAAGGTAAGGTTACTAACAAATTTCCTTCAAGCTTCTTCTGAAAACCCCGGAAAACTAATTTCAAATTATGAAACTTCAGATCATCCTATTATGGAAGCTTTGGAGCAAAGCTATAAGCTTCAAATAGCATTTGAAAAACTGGATGGTATTCCTGGTCTCGGAAAAGTTGCAGCATTACTTGAAAAAAGTGCAAAAAAGAAATTAGTTGAAAAGGCTGAGAAAATAGAAAAGGCTCTAAGCGACGAAAAAAATGATGATATAACCTAAGGAACAAAAGGAATATGAGGAATGGCTTAAAACGCAGAAATCGTTTGTAAAACTTGACGATTTCGTAACTCCTTTAACACATGGTTAATGAGATGAAACAAATGTGTATGCTTTTAATTGAAATGCAAATTCATTTTCAATGACGACAAAAATAACCGAATCAGCCATTGAACTTTTGGCTATCCAACGCCTCGAATCCTTGGGTTATCAATACCTGTATGGACCGGAGATTGCTCCCGATGGGCATTCTCCGGAACGGGATTTATTCGAGCAGGTTTTATTACCCAGTTTGTTGAAAACTGCCGTTCGGAAAATAAATCCGGGTATTCCGGATAATGCACAAAGCGAAGGTATCAAAGAAATGCAGCGCATTGCCTCGCCCGGATTACTGGCCAATAACGAAATTTTCCATCGTTTGCTCACCACTGGGATTCCAGTTACCAAGCGGATTTAGGGAGATGACCGTGGCGACAGGGTTTGGCTAATTGTTTCAAAAATACGCGTTCTAACAGCCCTTCGGAATACTTTAATTGCCGAAGTTGATGAGTGGGGAGGTGAGTGGAAAAGTAAAAAAGGAAAATATTACATTTATTTTAAAAATCATTAACCTATAAGGTAAATAAATTTATAACTTTGCAATGAATTTAGCCTATAAAAATAAAAAGCTGGAACAATCGCTGACTGAAGACAAGAGCATCATAAAAACCTATGGTGCGTTGTCGAAGAAGATAAAACAGCGTATCGAACAGCTTAAGGCAGCAGACGATTTATCAATTGTAGCAAAAATACCGGTATTACGTTTGCATCCATACAAAGGAGATCGATTGGGAGAATGGTCAATAGACATACAAGAAAACTGGCGAATTTGCTTCGAAATAGACCAAGACCCCATACCAACATTAAACGACGGAGGTGTCAACCTGAATAAGGTTACAGCAATTAAAATTTTATCGGTAGAAGACCCTCATTAATGCAAAAAACTACAACTATGAATGACTTAGAAGCAAAAAAACTACTCCTATCCGCACCAGGTGATACCATTCAGGAAACTATCGACGAGATAGGTATGTCGCAAGCCGAATTAGCTGAGCGATTAGGGAGGTCGGTGCCTAAACTCAATGAATTGATTAAAGGAAAAGCTCCAATCACCAAAGAAACGGCAACCAAATTAGAATATGTTTTAGGGATTTCGGCCAGTTTCTGGCTCAATTTGGAACGTCAGTACCAAGACGAACTCCTTGAGATTGAGCAAATGGAATATCTGGAACAATGCACCGAATGGGTTTCATCGTTTCCCATACTAAACCTCAAAAAGCTGGGAATTTTACCCAACACCAACAGCAAACCTGAATTGGCAGAAAGCCTGTTAAAGTTTTTCAGGGTAGCTTCTCCCGCGCAATGGTCAGATATTTATACGGGTAGCTCGCTGGCTTTCAAAATAGACCTTCGGCATACTGCCGAACCAGAGGCTATTTCGGTTTGGTTGCGTTTTGGCGAATTACAGGCAGAAAAATTGACGTTAAAAACTTTCGACAAAAAAATCGTCAGAGAAAGTATAGACCAAATTCAAGCGCTATCCTTTGCACACCCTGATGGTTGGTTAGGCGAATTACAACAAATTTGTGCTACGTGTGGAATAGCTTTGGTATATACACCGTGTATTTCAAAAGCTCCTATTTACGGGGCAACCCGATGGATAAAGAATAATACTTTGCCACTCATTCAAATAACAGACAGGCAAAAAGATTACAATGCTTTTTGGTTTACTTTTTATCACGAGCTAGCCCATATTCTTTATCACGGTAAAAAAGAAATTTTTATTGACGGGTTAGATAGTATTACACCGGATAAACAAAAGGAAGATCATGCAGACGAGTTTGCTTCCCGTATGTTATTGTCAGAGAAGGAACGCAACGAATTATTTCAATATTCACAATTTAATACGAATCTGATCATTCAATTAAGTAAAAAATTTAAAAAACATCCGGGAATTATAGTAGCCCAAGTTCAAAGACAATACAATAATCTGTATAAAGATGTGCGTTTGAATAGCCTGAAAACGAAGGTAGTATTTACCGAATTGATTACATAAGCGATGCCCAGAATTACCGAAAACCACATAGAACTTCTGGCCATCCAACGCCTCGAATTGTTGGGCTATCATTACCTATATGGACCGGAAATTGCGCCCGATGCTTCAACAAGCTCAGCAACCGGAGCCATTTCCGATGATATCAGAGACTCTTTTGAACAGGTTTTATTAATCAGTCGGCTGAAATCAGCAGTTCGGAAAATCAATCCGGGTATTCCGGCAGATGCACAAAACGAAGCCATCAAGGAAATTCAGCGTATTGCCTCGCCCGAATTATTAGCCAACAACGAAACCTTTCATCGCTTGCTCACCGAAGGCATTCCGGTTACCAAACGCGTTCATGGTGACGACCGCGGCGATCGGGTTTGGCTCATTGACTTCAAAAATCCTCAGAACAACGAATTTCTGGTGGTCAATCAATTCACTATTGTTGAAAACCACCAAAACAAACGTCCGGACATTCTCCTGTTTGTAAATGGCATTCCACTGGTGGTGATCGAATTAAAGAATGCGGCTGATGAAAAAGCAAATGTTCATTCTGCATTCCGGCAAATAGAAACTTACAAAGCGATAGTTCCGAGCCTGTTTACTTACAATGGCTTCAACATTATTTCCGATGGATTGGAAGCCAAAGCAGGATCGTTATCTGCCGGTTTCAGCCGCTACATGGCCTGGAAAACTGCCGATGGAAAAACCGAAGCCTCACATCTGGTTGGTCAGTTGGAAACCCTGATCCAGGGAATGTTGAATAAAGAAACACTGATTGACCTGATTAGGCATTTCATTGTTTTCGAAAAATCAAAAAAAGAGGATTCAGATACCGGAATTACCACCATTTCAACCGTCAAAAAATTAGCTGCCTATCATCAATATTACGCAGTTAACCGCGCCGTAGAATCCACCATCCGTGCAACGGGGTTTAATTCCCCTCCTTTGGAGGGGTGGTCGCAGACCGGGGTGGTAAAAAGAGCCAGCAAGAACTACTTTGAATTACCATACAATCCAAAACTTAAAGAACGTGCCAGAGAACTGAGGCAAGCTGGTAATTTATCCGAAGTTCTTTTCTGGAATCAGGTAAAAAATAAACAATTTAAAGGTTTTGATTTTGACCGGCAAAAAATAATAGGGAATTATATTGTTGATTTTTATTGTTGTAATTGCCAGGCAGTTATCGAAATAGACGGTAGCAGTCACGACGATAAAGAGGAATACGACATAGAAAGGGATGACTTTTTAGAATCTTTGGGTTTGACTGTAATTCACATCCCTGTGAATAGAATTATGCAGGATTTGGATAGGGTTATTGATGAACTTCTAAACCACCCCGCCCTAAAGGGCACCCCTCCAATGGAGGGGAATCTGGTACAGGAATCCCCCGAATCCTATGGTCTGCCCGGTGTTAAAAAACAACCCGTTGGCGACCGAAAAGGTGGAGTCGTTTGGCATACCCAGGGAAGCGGCAAATCCCTTTCCATGGTTTTTTATACCGGCAAAATCGTTCTGGCATTGGATAATCCTACGATTCTGGTTATTACAGACCGCAATGATCTGGACGATCAGTTGTTCGAGACCTTCGCAGCATCCAAGCAATTGCTCCGTCAGGAACCCGTTCAGGCGGAAGACCGGAACCAGTTAAAAGATTTGTTGAAAGTCGCTTCAGGAGGGGTTGTATTTACGACCATCCAGAAATTTCAGCCCGAGCCTTCGACAGGCTCAGGCTCCCCAGCATTCTATGAGATGCTATCAGAGCGAAGAAACATTGTTGTCATAGCCGATGAAGCGCATCGTACACAATATGGTTTCAGTGCAAAAACCATTGACGACAAAGACGAAAAGGGGAATGTGATCGGAAAGAAAATCGTTTATGGTTTTGCCAAATACATGCGCGATGCGTTGCCAAATGCCACCTATTTGGGTTTTACCGGCACTCCGATTGAAAACACTGATGTGAACACTCCGGCAGTTTTCGGCAACTACATCGACATTTACGACATCGCACAGGCTGTTGAAGATGGCGCAACGGTTCGGATTTACTACGAAAGTCGTTTGGCTAAAGTGAACCTGAGCGAAGAAGGTAAAAAGCTGGTGGATGAGCTGGACAAAGAACTTGATCAGGAAGATTTAAGCTCCACGCAAAAGGCCAAAGCCAAATGGACACAACTGGAAGCCCTGGTTGGAAGTGAAAACCGGATCTGGAATATTGCCAAAGATATCGTGACTCATTTTGAGCAAAGGCAGGAAGTTTTTGAAGGCAAAGGCATGATCGTTTCGATGAGCCGCCGGATAGCTGCAGAGCTATACCATGCCATTGTAAAACTCCGACCTGAATGGCACTCAGACGACCTGAATAAGGGTGTAATCAAGGTGGTGATGACTTCTGCATCATCCGACGGTCCTAAAATAGCCAAACACCATACTACCAAAGTACAGCGAAGAACGTTGGCCGAACGGATGAAAAATCCGGACGATGAATTGAAACTGGTAATCGTTCGCGACATGTGGCTGACTGGTTTTGATGCTCCAAGCTTACACACCCTGTACATCGACAAACCCATGCAGGGACACAACCTGATGCAAGCTATTGCCCGTGTAAACCGCGTTTACAAAGACAAACCGGGCGGTTTGATTGTCGATTATCTGGGCATTGCCGCTGATTTGAAAAAGGCTTTGGCTTTCTATTCTGATTCAGGTGGCAAGGGTGATCCGACTATTTTGCAGGAACAGGCAGTTCATTTGATGCTGGAGAAATTGGAAGTCGTTTCTCAGATGTTTCATGCCTGCCCGCCGGACAGGCGGGATTTTGCCTACGAGCATTATTTTGACGCTGAAACATCACAGAAACTTTCACTGATTCTGGCAGCCGAAGAACACATTTTGGGATTGGAAGATGGCAAGAAAAGATATATCAACGAAGTTACTGCATTATCCAGAGCATTTGCCATTGCCATTCCACACGATCAGGCCATGGATGCCAAAGACGAAGTGTCGTTCTTTCAGGCAGTAAAAGCGCGGTTGGCAAAATTCGACGGAACTGGAATGGGGCGAACCGACGAAGAAATTGAAACCACCATTCGGCAGGTCATTGACAAAGCATTGGTATCAGATCAGGTCATTGACATCTTTGATGCTGCCGGAATTAAAAAGCCGGATATTTCAATCCTTTCAGAAGAATTCCTTCTGGAATTGAAAGGCATGGAGCATAAGAATGTAGCACTGGAAGTTCTGAAAAAGCTTTTGAATGATGAGATCAAATCGAGGGCCAAAAAGAATCTGGTAAAAAGTAAATCGCTGATGGAAATGCTCGAAAACTCCATCAAAAGGTACCATGCCAAAGTACTGACGGCTGCCGAAGTGATTGATGAACTCATTCATTTAAGCAAAGAGATTGTAAGCATGGACAGCGAAGCCAAACACATGGGCTTAACCGACTTTGAATATGCTTTCTACACCGCAGTTTCAGACAATGAAAGTGCAAAAGACCTGATGGATAAAGATAAATTACGCGAATTGGCTGTGGTACTGACAGAAACCATCCGGCAAAATGCCTCCATCGACTGGACAATTAAGGAAAGCGTAAAAGCCAAACTGAAAGTCGCCGTTAAACGCATCCTTCGCAAATTCGGATATCCACCCGATATGCAATTACTGGCCACCGAAACCGTTTTAAAACAGGCTGAGTTGATTGCAAATGAATTAACCAATAGCTGAAGAAAAGCATTGAAATGAATAAAATATTTTTTAACTCTCTGAGTTTCCTTCTTATCATCCTGTATGGATGCACTTTTGAACCCGGCGGTGAACATTTTGTGGAATTGGAATCAACCGGAAAATTGCCTGTAATTGAAGTCGATCTAAATCTTGCTACCGATACCATTTACATCCAAAAGAATGAATGGCTCAATTTTTCATATAAGACGAATGGCGATCAGGTAAATTGGGCTCAGTTTACCATTGCAGGTAAGGAAACCTCACAGTTTGCGGACAAAACCGGGGGAATCGAATTGCGTTGGTATTTTGAAGGAAAGGAGACCGGAACTTTCCCGATGGAAATGAAAATATTTACCAGGTCCCAGACAGGAAGTATTGGAGATAAAGTTGGTGCTGAAGGATTTTTGATTGCCCACACCTGGACATTGATTATCAAAGACTGGTATGAAATGGGTGTCAAAATGGATAAGGTTGAATTCGTTGATGGCTCTTTGAAAGTGAGCTGGGAGATATTCAAAGGGATGGATTTTAAAAGTTATAAAATATACAGGGAAATGGACTATGTACAGCAAAACAAAGTTCTGGTTGCAACCATTAATTCCCAGCAGCAAACTTCTTATATCGACAACAACTACCATGGAGAGCCGTCACGATATTTTGTTATAACCAATGATGAGTTTTACGGTTCCTCTATTGCCGTATCAGGGCCACTTCCGGAATTAACGGCCAGGAATAACTCCAGCGGCGATATTGAATTAACCTGGAAGAAGCCACCATTCTATAAGAATCTAAAGGGTTATCGTGTGTCATTCCGCGATGAAAATGGATTATTCCAACAAATAGCTGAAATAAATAATTCTGAAGTTGAATCCTTTATTATTCCGACTCCCCGATTCGCGTATAATTATGAATTTTATCTAACCATGAACCCCTTGTCAACTAATTTCTATGAAGAGTGGACTTTACATTCCTTTTTATCATCAAAGGCCAAAGCAACCTATGGTATATCTACTCCCAAATTTTTTTCTGCACAAAGCGGTTTTGCTCCCATATCTTATTTAAAATATGATCCTGAGGGGATATTGGTATTTGATCATCAGAAATTTACTGCAACTAAAACAATAAAACACGAATTGCAAATTCTAAATTTTGATGTTTCTTCAAACAATAAATACATGGTAAGTATGACATTTTCTTCAAATACAATCTATTTCGATGATTTGGAGAATGAATCAAAAAGTAAAACATTAAATCTTTTACCTTCATTTCCCCATTTAGAATATAGTGTATCTGTATCTGATTTAGGTACGGGGATTATTTTTAATGATCAAACGGCCATATTATATGATTATCTTAGTGAGTCAAAGCTTGGGGAAATCCAATTAGGATATCAAGGACCATCTTACAATATAATTTCTCCATCCGGAAGATTCTTTTTCTGTATTACCTGGGGTGGTGGTGAATATTATCAATATAAGGACAAACAAATAGTCCGCTTATCCGGATTTAATGATAAGGACGGTAACTATCTTCATTCAGATTATCTTCCAGGAGAAAATGAAAAATTCATCAGGACATTCAGTAACAGAATTGAAATTGTAGATTGTGCAACCTGGACCATTGAAAAACTGTGGTTGTTTCCTGATCCGATTTCTGAGTTTTATAACCTTGACCTAAAGAGTGGAAAAT
>DAITNH010000045.1:0-24251 GCA_036834745.1 Prolixibacteraceae bacterium | reverse complement strand
CGGTCAATAAACAATCTTCGGGCATGGGTTGCGGCGCGTCACGCGGATAGATGCAGGTGCTTCCTAGAAAGAGCAGCTTCGTAACTTTGTTCAGGTATGCTGCATGGATCACGTTGTTCTGAATCATCAGATTTTCGTAGATGAATTGTCCGCGGTAGGTGTTGTTGGCAACAATTCCGCCTACTTTGGCAGCTGCCAGAATTACATATTCCGGCTGCTCTGATTCAAAGAAAACATTGACTGCTTTGGCATCCATCAGATCTAATTCATCGATTGTTTTGCCAATCAGGTTGGTGTATCCTTTCGATTGAAGGTTTTTCCAAAGGGCAGAGCCCACAAGGCCGCGATGACCTGCGACGTATATTTTTGATGTTTTATTCATGTTTATAGGATTACGCGGATTTATAAAAGATTACACGGATTTTGACGGATTACACGGATTAATTACACGGATTTAGGCGGTGTGTTGATGAATCGTTTCCACTTCAGGCTTGATTCGCCAAAATTTACAAGTAGGCCTACCGTGAACTTTGTCGATTTCAAGTAATTAATTACCTGATCTGAGTTGCTTTGATGCAAAAAGATTGCTGCCTTTATTTCAAGTAGAATTGCAAATCCATCCGCGTAATCCGTCTTTATCGGTGAAATTATTTTTTACTCGAAGTAATTCAACGTTCTGTATCCGCCTTCACGCAGCCATGCATCTTTTTTCATTAGCTTGATGTCTGATTGCATCATATCGGTAACCAATCCCTGAAGATCGTACTGAGGTTCCCATCCCAATTTTGTTTTTGATTTGGTAGGGTCGCCAATCAACAGATCTACTTCTGTTGGACGGAAGTATTTGGGGTCAACTGCAACAATCGTCGAAGAAGCCATGCGGGATTTAATACCTCCCAGATATCGTTCGCCCACTTTTTCAATGAATAGTCTTTCATCGATTGCAGTGATCGTTCCTTTTTCTTCGGCACCTTCTCCGGTGAAGCTCATTTCAAGTCCGATTTCGGCACACGACAATTTAATAAAATCGCGGATTGTGGTGGTGACGCCAGTAGCAATTACATAATCATCCGGTTGATCCTGCTGAAGGATCAGGTACATTGCTTTTACATAGTCTTTGGCATGGCCCCAGTCACGTTTCGATGATAGGTTGCCCAGGAACAACTGATCCTGCATCCCGAGGGCAATGCGACTGATCGCGCGGGTGATTTTACGGGTTACAAACGTTTCACCACGGATAGGTGATTCGTGGTTGAACAAAATGCCGTTGCTGGCGTGCATCTTATAAGCTTCGCGGTAGTTTACAGTGATCCAGTAGGCGTACATTTTTGCAACTGCATAAGGCGAACGCGGATAAAAAGGTGTTCTTTCTGTTTGTGGAACTTCCTGCACCATTCCGTATAATTCGGAAGTTGAAGCCTGATAGATGCGGGTTTTCTGAATAAGTCCGAGCAGACGCACCGCTTCAAGAATACGCAGTGTTCCTAGTCCGTCGGCATTTCCTGTATATTCAGGTGTTTCAAAACTAACCGCCACGTGGCTCATGGCAGCAAGGTTGTATATTTCGTCCGGTTGTGTTTCCTGAATGATGCGTGTCAGGTTCATACTGTCGGTCAAATCGCCGTAATGAAGTTTGAAATGACGGTTTTCAACATGTGGATCTTCGTAAATATGATCGATCCTTTCAGTGTTAAACATGGATGAACGACGTTTAATACCGTGAACCATGTATCCTTTTTTCAACAGATACTCACTGAGGTAAGCGCCGTCTTGTCCGGTTACCCCGGTAATAAGGGCTGTTTTTTGTGTCATATAAGTTTGTTTTTGTGGGTTGTAAATATAATTAATTTTAGTGCTGCGAATTCGAATTTGTGGGGATTTAATTCGAACGGTGTTTTTCGAATAAGGTGATAATGCTGTTGGAAAAACAAATTAGAAACACATCGTCAGTTGAAAATCAGTGATTATCTGTAATTTCTTTACTATTACCGGGGGTAAGAATGTTCCTCCCTACCCCCGGTGTTTTCTTGACCGATTAGTTCAATTGTTACTTTTTGTTGGCCATCGCCTCCAAAACCCTTTCAGGTGTCATAGGAAGCTGGAAAAGCCTCGCTCCGGTAGCATCGAAAACGGCATTGGCCAGCACTCCGCCCATGCAAATAATGGCAGGTTCGCCGCCACCTTGCGGAGCTTCATTTTTATCGAGTATTTTGGTTTGAATTTTGGGCATCCACGAAAATACAGGGATTTGATAATCACTAAAATTGGAGGTATGAATATCGCCTCCCGTGAACTTCACTTCTTCGGTCAGCGCATAACCCATGCCCATCATAATGCAGCCTTCCATCTGTATAATTGAACCTTGCGGATTAATGCAATACCCCATATCCTGGGCACAGGCAACACGGATGACCTTAACTTTTCCGGTGGTTTTGTCCACACTGACTTCAGCCATGTGAGCTACGTAACTTCCCGCATCGAATCCGCAGGCAATTCCAACTCCGCGCCCACTCGGCGATTTGGCCGGAGTCCAGCCAAACAGTTCGGCCACGGCTTTCAGTACGCCTATCATGCGCTCATCTTTCAGGTTTTTCAGGCGGAAATCCAACGGATCGATACCTAGTTTGGCAGCCATCATGTCGATCTGTGATTCGCGTGCATAAGTATTGGTGTTGTTTCCGGGAGCACGCCATGCACCTGTCGCGAACGGATGAACTTCGCGGGACGAATAGCTGGTGGTTTTGGCATTGGGCACATCATAAATGGTATCCGATCCGCGGGCTCCTGCGAAGTATTCATGGTAATCCCACAGCGAAATTTTTCCGGCCTTGTCGGTTCCTGAAGTAATTTTAATGACCGCTGCCGGCCTGAAATTATCGTAGAAGAATTCTTCCTGTCTGGACCACTGCACCATAATCGGTTTTCCGGTCAGCTTAGCCAAACGTGCAGCTTCCACCGCCTGACGGAAAGCCGATTTTCCGCCAAAACCACCACCAAGGAATGGTGCAATAACCCTGACCTTGTCGAGTCCAAGACCAAGTTCACGGGCAATAGAGTCCTGTGTCCCAAAAGGTGTTTGGGTTGATGCCCGAACCACCATCTTGTCGCCTTCCATAAAAGCAAGGGCTGTATGAGGTTCCATTGGAGCATGGGCTACGTAGCTGTTGTGAAATTCACTTTCGAAAATCAGGTCTGAACTGCTTTTGCCTGTTGCAATATCGCCTGAACTTTTAACTACCCGACTTTCAGACGGGAATTCAAGTTGGTGTTTGAAAACGGTTTTGTCGTCCACTTTCATCTCATCAAATTTGTATTCGGCTTTTATTTTGGCGAGTGCAGCTTCTGCTTTTTCAAAATCAGGATGCAAAACGGCAACAATCTCTTTATCGCGGACTATGGTAATTCCATCCAACTTTTCAGCTTCCGAAGTATCAGCCGAAACCAAAGTTGCTCCATGCGATGGCGGACGCAGAATCTTTGCATACAGCATTCCCGGCATCCGAAAATCGCCGGAATACATGGCTTCACCTTTAACCTTGACAATTCCATCGGCATGTTTGAACGATTTTCCACGAATTTTATATTCGCTGAAATCTTTTGCGTTTGGCTTTACTTCCAGAAATTTTTCAACCTTTTTTCCTTTGGTAAGTTCCCCAAAGCTGACCTTTTTATTTTTTTTATTTTTGATGAAAATAACTCCGTTCTCAACGGTGACTTCTTCCGGAGAAACTCCCAGGTATTCAGCGCCCATTGAAAGCAGTACTAAGCGGGCTTCAGCCACCGCAGCGAGCATGGCGGGACCGAGCGAGCGGGTTGAAAGTGACCCCCAGGTTCCGGCATCGTACGGACACAATTCTGTATCGCCCATGACCATTTTTATACTTTCCAGAGGTGTATCCAGTTCATCGGCCACCATTTGAGGAAATGAGGTGATAATCCCCTGACCCATTTCAATCTTCCCGATCATGCAGGTAACTTTCCCATCTTCGCCGATGTGCAAAAAAGCATTGTAATCTTTAGGTACTGACCGTTGTTGTTCAGCTTCGGCGGCTACGCCAGTCAGGAATTCGCCCAATTGAAAATAGATAAAAAGGCCTCCTCCCAATAGTTTTACAAAATCTCTCCGGTCAACTTCAAAGGTTGGATTGTTTTCCGGCACTTCGTCCCGATAATATGTATTGTTTTTCATAGTCAGTTTTTTATCAGGTTAAACTTTCATTTTTTTAGAGGCCGATTCAATTGCTTCAATAATGTGCGTGTGAGCACCGCACCGGCAGAGGTTACCTTCCATCTCATCAACAATTTGTTCTCGGGTGGGATTCGGGTTTTTCAGTAAAAGCCCATAAGCATTCATGATCATTCCGGGAGTACAATAGCCACACTGCAGGGCATCGTGATCGACAAAAGCCTGCTGTATCGGGTGAAGTTTTCCGTTTACCGACATTCCTTCGATGGTAGTAATCTTTTTTCCGGCAACATCTTCCATCATTATTCCGCACGACCTCACAGGTTCATTGTCCATTAACACCGTGCAGGTTCCGCAGTAACCTTCGCCACAACCGTACTTGGTTCCGGTCAGGTTGAAATTGATCCGGAGCGCCCAAAGCAAGGTCTGGTCCTTTTCAAGTGGGATTTCCACTTTCTTTCCGTTAAGTTCAAATTGAATAAGTTTTGCCATGTTTGTTGGTTTTATTGATTTCGTTTAAATAGTCGCTTTTGGTATCAATATCCCTTACGATTTCCGGGCAAAAAGTCTCCACTTCGCAAATGTCTTCCGGAAATTTCAGCGCAACCGATCTTAATCCTATATGAGGATCGAGCTGGATGATATCATTTCTGTATTTCATATCATACAAGGTTGGATGTCCACGTTTACCGTTTAAAAGAGGAATTACGATTCCCTTTCCTGAATTGTTCCATGCCTCAATCACTTTAGCAGAAACAGTTTCAGGAATAAATGGCTGATCACCTAAAAAGATCATGACTGCCTTTGCTTCCTCCGGTAAAGCTTTCACTCCTGAAATTACAGAAGTGTGCATCCCTTCCTGAAAATTTTCATTCCTGAAAGTTTTGACCGGCCATGATTTCAGTACTTCAGCAATTTCATCATGATTGGCTCCCAAAACAACCAACACATTACTTATTCCTGAATTCAGGATATTTTCAACCACTTTTTCAACGATGGTTTTCCCGTCAAAGGGCAACAACAGTTTTTGAGTTCCCATTCGGGTTGACATGCCTGCCGCTAAAACGATGGACCAAACTTCATTCATGGTGTTAGCTTTTTTGATTTCGTACTTTTATCAGTTCCGCGGCTATACTGATGGCGATTTCATCAACAGTTTTTGCTCCGATATCGAGCCCTACAGGTGAGTAAATCTTTTCCCATTGTTCAGGAGTTGCCCAACCGTTTTCAAGAAACGAAGCTTTCATTTGACTCACTTTTGCCCTACTGCCAATCATTCCGATGTAAGCAGCATTGCTTACGATATATTTCCGTAACACATCTGCATCGCTTTTATGTCCGTGCGTAGCAATTACCAGGTAGGAATCTTCCCGAATATTGATTTTTCCCAAACTATCCTCAACTGCCCCGGATAAAACATCATCGGCATCAGGAATCAGATTTTGATTGGTATATTCCGCACGGTCGTCCCAAACGGTAACTTCGAATCCAAGAAATTTGCCCAAATGGGCCAGCGATTGACCGATGTGGCCGGCACCTGCAATAATCAGCGCAGGCTTTGGGAGTATAAGTTCCAGAAAAGCTAATCCATTGGCCAAGGTTTCCAATCCATTTTGAGGAATTATACGACAGTGGTCAGCGACAGGGTTTCTAAACATTTCAGAAATTGCGGGTTCAATCGTGGTTCTCAACTCTTCTTCGAAAGGCCAATAATTCATGTCTGAAATCCATTGCCGGGTAATTTTAAGTTCCTGATTTGATTCATCTATGAGAGTCAACAAAATGCCTTTGCTCCTGTGTCTCAAACTATTTTGCAATTGCGTAAAAACCGGCAGATGTAATTCGGGCGTCGAATCCAGCAAAATAGTCATGTTTCCGCCACAAATAGATTCGCTTCCTTTGGCAATTTCGCCATGAAGTTCAAACGAAAAAAGTCCTGATTTTTTCGATTTCAGGAGGAGTTTCGATTGCTGAATAACTTTCAATTCAGTCATTCCGCCGCCAATCGTACCGGTCAATAAACCGTTTGCCCCGATCAGGGCTGAACTTCCGGCTTTTTGAGGAGTCGATCCCTGAGTGCTGACAACGGTAGCCAGCACGCAATCCGGTTGTTTCCGAAGGAGCTCAATCAATTTAGGGTAAATGCAGGATGATATTATCATATTAATAAAAGGTTTCGATTTTGTTGAAGATCGGGTATGGAAAATACTTTAGCCCGCAAAACCTTTTAAAATTAGAGATTATTTTGGAAAAACGAATACTCAAAAGAGAAGTATTCTTTTGATGGTCAATTTTTTGCTCTGAAAGGTTATCTTTCGTTTTCCGGAGGGATGGCATGATTATCTCAAAAAAAATCGCCGCAAAAAGAATTTGTTCAATTCCCTCAGCGGCGATTTCTATCAATGACTTAATTCTAAAGCCTGTTCCATGGAATGGCAACAACCATCAGTACCAGTGCGATTAAAAAGAAAATGGTAGCAATTTTGAATTTACCCTGATCGGTATTGGCTTTTTTCGATTTGGCCCGACCGATGTGCACCAGAACAACTGCAATCAACATCATCGAAAAATGTTCGACGGCATAAAAGCGCAAATCAGCATTTTTCATTGCCCCTCCAAAGTCCGACAATGCAAGTTTTGTAACCGGACTGAGAAAAAAGTAAAGTACCAGACCTGTTAAAAGTTGCAGGTCCATAAGCGATGTGAATATTATACCTAAAATATTGTCTGTCTTTTTCCATGGTTGATTCCCAAACCATCCGGCCAGATATTTAACAAGTGTTACAGCCAAACTGACCAAAAGTAACCAACGAAGAACATCGTGTAAATGTAAAAAACCAGTGTACATGTTTTCTGAAATTTATTTGTTTCGATTCTAAACGAATGAAACCGGTTTTGGTTGAGAATTATTTCAGTATTTCAAGTCCTTCCACCATGCGGAATCCTTCCGTTTTGTCAAGTGACAAGCTGATCATTTTTGCAGCCAGCACATCAACCGGAGTTGGCTGGTACTTTTTAAAGACATATTTGGTCAGAAACCGGCTGATTACCAATCCGATCTTCTCGCCTGCCCGCTTTTCTTTTCGATCACCGTCAAGAATCGAAGGCCGAACAATTATACATTTCCTGAAGTTAAGTTTGACAACAGCTTCTTCTAACTCGCCTTTCATTTTCGAATAGAAAACCGACGATTTTGGATCGGCACCCATCGACGAAACCAACATGTAGGCGCCTACTCCATTTCCGGCAGCAGCTTTGGCAAATTCGTACTGGTAGGTATAATCAACCCGATACTGATTGGCTTTGGTTTTCGCTGTTTTGATGGTTGTTCCCAAAGTTGAAAACAGCGCATCTCCATTTACCAAATATTTCCAACTTTCAGGCTGATCAAAATCAATAATCTGCTCGTCCAGTTTTTTATGTACCAATCCGGACTTCCGGCGAACAAAAATTCTTACTTTCTCAAATTCAGGATGATCAAGCAATTGAGCAACCAATTGTTGACCGACCAGTCCACTGGCGCCAATCACATTTGCAACTTTGCTCATATCAGGGTTTTTTAATGATTCCGTCGGCTAATAACTGCTTAAAATGGTCTGAAATGGTTTGCTCAAAAGGTATAAATTCCATCCCCAGATCTTTTTTGATGTAACTGTTGTCCATTCTAAGGTCATAGCCCACGTTCAGTTTCACATATTTGCGGGAAAAACCAACCATCGGGGCAATCAGACTAAACAACCATTTTGGCACAAATGACTTTGGCAAGGGAAATTCAGGATAATCGGCCCTGATAACATCGGCTAGTGCAAGGAAACTTTTATCTGCAGAAGTGCAAATATGCCTTCCGGATGCATTGGGCGTGAACCCTGCCAGAATGTGTGCTTTTGCCACATCGCGCACGTCAACAAAACTCATGTCTCCGGCAGGTGCACCTGTTTTGAACTTTCCGGTGGCCATTTGAATCATGATTTCAACACTGGTTGAATCAATGCGTTGGGTTAACGATGGCCCCATAATAAATCCCGGATTGATAACAACCAAATCCCATCGACTTTGCTTTTCGGCCATAGACCACGCCAGTTTTTCAGCCTGAACCTTCGAATACGGATAGGGCTGATGATCGGCTGAACTGGTTGTATTCCAATATGCTTCAGTAAAAATTCCATTTTCGGTTTTCTGAATGTCGATGGCATCACCGTAGATGGCTGCTACGCTTGAAGTCAACACTACCCGTTTAACGCTTTCGGTTGCGTTCACTGTTTCAAGTACGTTCCGTGTTCCTTCCAAAGCTGGCTCAACGAGTTCTTTTTGGGCATTTTTTATTCCTGAAATTTTAAAAGGAGAAGCAGTGTGGATAACCAGTTCGCAGCCGGCCATTGCTTCGGCGAAACTTCCCTTTTTGAGCAAATCGGCTTCAAAAAGCTGGAGTATTCCTTTGCTTTTTACAGTTAAAGCAGTCAAATGAGCGTATTTGTCTTTTTGCACCAGATTGCGAACAGTTGTTCTAACTTCAAGTCCCTCATCTAATAATTGTTTTACAATCCAGGATGCCAGATATCCTGTTCCTCCGGTAACCAAAACCGGTTTTGTTCGATCTATTGTTTTCATCATTTTCTATTTTTTAAAATCACGTTCATCTGTTTATAATTTCTTTTTATTGCCAGATGCTGTCCCGATGTATATCGGGAGAACTCGCTAATAATCATTCTCCTGTGTCCCGATTAATCGGGATGGCTCGTTTCATGTGCTATCCAAACCTTGAATTTACCAAATTGTTTAGAATATTTTAAGCAAAGATTCTTAAAATGAACAGATAAGTAATGGGAACTATTTATTGTCGTAAATTTTCCCAACTCACCCCACGTCCGCTTGCGGACGTCCCCCTCTCTTTCAAAAAGAGAGGGGAAAGCATCGCAGATGCGAAGGGGTGAGTTGGGATAAAAAGTACAAATTAAAATGCGATATTATTTCATTCAAATTGCTTTACACTTTTATTTTTAGAGGAAAAGACGGATAAATATATTTTCTTAATTTTATGACATCTAAATACAGAAACCAACTAACACCTAAACTAATCATGAAGCGTATTCTATTATTCATTACCCTCTTTAGAATCCTGTCGTTGTCTCAAGCTCAGGAAACAAAATGGCAAGGTCCTTCTGTTGACTTCAAAAATGGGGAGTTAAAAGTTTCGGACAACAAACGATTCCTCGAATTCGAAAACGGTGCAAAATTCTTTTATCTCGCAGATACCGGCTGGGAATTATTTCACCGCCTCGATAAAATAGACACTGAGAAATACCTCGAAAACCGCCGTGAAAAAGGATTTACTGTCATTCAGGCAGTAGCTTTAGCTGAACTCGACGGACTGAATACTCCTAATATGGAAGGTGAAAAGCCTTTGATTAACAACGACCTGACCAAACCCAACGAGAAATATTTTGCTCATGTAGATTGGGTAATTAAAAAGGCCGAAGAAAAAGGAATATTTATCGGTCTGCTTCCTACCTGGGGCGATAAAGTAGATAAACAATGGGGAGTTGGACCAGTAATTTTCAACAAGGAAAATGCTTTTCAATATGGCAAATGGATTGCAACCCGATACAAAGATTTTCCAAACATCATTTGGATTAATGGGGGCGACAGGCAGGGTGGCGGCGCCAATCTGGAAATATGGAATGCTCTGGCCAACGGAATAAAATCGGTTGACAAAAACCATTTGATGACTTTTCACCCAATGGGTGGAAACAGTTCTTCCAAATGGTTTCACAGTCAGGACTGGCTCGATTTTAACATGATGCAAACCGGGCACGGAGAACGTTCGTATGCTGCCTATAAAAAATTACTGATTCCGGATTACCAACTCCAACCTATAAAACCAACCTTCGATGGGGAACCGCGCTACGAAGATCACCCCCACGACTGGAAACCTGAAATTCTCGGTTGGTTCGACGATGCCGATGTCCGTCAGGCAGCATACTGGAATCTGTTTTCAGGAGGTTTCGGCCATACTTACGGATGCCATGCCATTTGGCAAATGCTCACTCCCGACCGGTCACCTGTAGGTTTTGGTCGCCATACCTGGTACGACGATCTGGATTTGCCCGGAGCTTTTGATATGCTCATTATGCGCCGCCTGATCGAAAGTCGTCCAATGACAGAAAGAATCCCCTTTCAGGAATTATTAACCAATGGTTATGTACCCGAGACTGACTATATTGTGGCTACTAAAGGAAAAGACTATGCGTTTATTTACATCCCAACAGGCTGGGGAGCCAGCGTAAACCTTGAAAAACTGGGTTGGTCAGAATCGGTGACCTGGTGGTACAATCCGAGAACCGGCGAGTGTATAAAGCTGAAAGAGATTATAAATGAAGGGATTCAGGAATTTAGACCAGATACCGGAGGAAGAGGAAACGACTGGATTTTGGTAATAGACAACAAGAAAGCCGGATTCGAAACTCCGGGGAAATAACAAAAAAAATCAATGAAACGACTACTATTAATCGCATTAATTCTGGCATTTCGGACTGGTCTGATTGCGCAGGAAGCCACTCAATGGATGAAGTACGAAATAGCTTTTACCAGTGACAAAACATACAAAAATCCTATCTACGATGTTAAAGATTTCAGGATTACTTTTAACGCGCCTTCTGGAAAAACATACCAGGTACGCGGTTTCTGGGACGGTGATAAAAGCTGGAAAGTTCGCTTTTGCCCCAATGAACCCGGAACATGGAACTGGAAAAGCCAATGTACCGACGACAAAAATACAGGACTTCACAACCAGAATGGCTCTTTTGAATGTAAAGTCAACAACCGGCAGGAGCCAATTTTCAAACATGGGAGCCTGACTCATCCTTCGGGGAAATACTATATGGCATACAGCGACGGAACTCCTTTCTTTTGGCTGGCATGTACAGCATGGAACGGCGCGCTGAAATCGACTAACGAAGAATGGGAATATTACCTCAACCATCGGGTAAAAGGCAGCTATAACGTTGTTCAGGTAACAACTACCGAATGGCGCGGATGCGATAAAAATGCCGAAGGGTTAACGGCCATCGAAGGAACTGGATACATTCAGATTCATCCGGAATTTTTTAAACGAATAGACCAGAAAATTGACGAAGCCAACGAAAAAGGGCTGGTCGTTTCGCCTGTTATTTTGTGGGCATTGCCAAACGGACAAGGTCGTCACCTTAGTCCGGGTTATACCCTGCCGTTGGAAGAAGCCGTTTTGCTGGCTAAATACATTGTTGCACGCTATCAGGGAAACCAGGTAGTATGGACTTTGGGCGGAGACGGTAAGTATTACGACGATCAGGAAGTGAAATGGAAGGAAATCGGACGACGTGTGTTCAACGACATCGATCATGCGCCGGTAACTCTTCATCCACACGGAACTTCGTGGGTTGGCGAAACTTATGCTCCGGAAAAGTGGTACGATTTGATGGGTTACCAATCGTCCCACAGCAATGGCGAAGGTACCGTCAACTGGATCAACAAAGGGCCAATGGCTAAAATGTGGAGTAACCTGAAACCGATGCCCTACATTAATATGGAGCCCAACTACGAACAAATCGGATTTAAAATTACCGACAAAGATGTGCGCAATGCTTCGTATTGGAGCCTGTTTGCCACACCCGTTGCCGGAATTACCTATGGCGCCAATGGCATCTGGCCCTGGCTGCGAGATGGGGAATCTATCCTTAACCACCGCGATGCGCCGGGAACAACCAACTGGCGAAAAAGCCTCGATTTTCCCGGAAGCATCCAAATGGGTTATGTGGCACAATTCTTTCAAAAGCTGGAATGGTGGAAATTTTATCCGGCCAACGAACTTTTGGCCAGTCAGCCAGGAAATGCAGTATTTTATCAATGGATCTCTGTCTTGCGCAAAGACAACCATTCTGAAATTCTGGTTTATGTTCCTGAAAAAGGTGCTGTGAGCCTGTTCAACCCTGAAGGATTTTCTTACGAAGCGCAGTGGTTTAATCCGGTTACAAACGAATATTCAACCGCAAAAATTAATCAAACCACTTTAATTCATAAGAAATCGAGAGATGTGCAAAATGGAGAAATGATGGATAAAGTCATCTCAGTACCCAGCTCAAGAATAGAATTAGAACAGATTTTTGGGAATGATATGATTCTGATACTGAGAAAAAAAACAGATACCAAATGAGACTGAATTTAAACTAATCAAAAATGAAAAGACGATTTCAATTTATCACACTTAAACTTTCGCTTGTTGTTTGTTTTCCTTTACTATTCGCCACTTCAAATGCAAGTGCACAAGTTACTACTGAAGTAAAATCGAACAGCGAATTACAAAATGCAATTTCAGAAGCAAAACCAGGTGATATAATTCTTCTGGAAGATGGCAATTTTAAAGAAGGTGCAATCCGCATTTCCGCCAAAGGCACTTCAGAAAAACCAATTGTAATAAAGGCAAAAAACACGGGGAAAGCCATTTTTACTGTTCCTGTAAAAATTGAAGGAGAATTTATTGAGCTGGAAGGAATCAGTTTTTCAGAAAAGGGAAATCTGGAAATCTCAGGAAAGAACTGCCGGATTAGCCGGTGTACCTGGTCGGACGCAAAAAGTGGCAAATGGATTCGGGTTTTGCCCGGAAGTTCGCAAATCGAAATCGACCACAACCTGTTCGAGAACAAAACCAATAACATGGAACTCGAAAAAAGTTGCCAGTTGGTTCAAATTACTGTCAGAAATGAAAACGAACGTCACCATGTTCATCATAACCTTTTTCGGAATATTCCAAAAGGAAAAACCGGAAATGGATTTGAAACCCTTCAGCTTATTACCGAAAACAACCCGTTTGATCCGCCCGGAGGACACAGCAATTCGGTTATTGAAGACAACCTGTTTATTCGCTGCAACGGCGAATCGGAGATTATTTCGGTAAAATCGAATGGCAATATTATCCGGAGAAATACATTTCGTGCATGTGCCGGATCGCTGGTTTTGCGCCACGGAGACGACAATGTGGCAATCGGCAATTTCTTTTTTGGAGATGGAGAAAAGGATAGTGGAGGCGTTCGGTTGCAGGGAACCGGACAAATTGTAGCTAATAATTATTTTCAGGATCTGGGTCAGTTAAGTTTGGGAATGATGGATGGTACACCCGATAATTTGTACATCCGTGTAGAACGGGCACAAATCCTTTTCAACACATTTATTAATTGTAAAAAGACATTTGTCATCGGAATGAATCATCCAAGTCATCCAAATGGTACCGTTCCCAAAGATTGCAAAATTGCAGGGAATCTGTTTTTCTATGATGAATTAAGTAAACCGGAAAATGTTATAGAATGGGTTCAGAACGACCAGCCCGAAAATTGGACATGGGAAGATAATATTGCATTTGGAGCCGAGGTGCCCAAAGATATTGTCGGAATTCAAAATAAAAATACACAATTGGAATTTCATAAAAATGGACTTTGGCTGCCCACTTCTAAAACGCCAAAAGCAGAACATCAGATTTCCGTAAATGATGAAAGAATAGTAGATCTTTTGGGATTAAAATGGAAAAAGGAAAGGTCGTTAGGCGCCATTCAATATCCGATTAACTTATCTGTCGGAGAATTTTTAACCGAAGACAGGGTTGGCCCATTAGCAAAATAGCACCAACATTGGTTCGAGAAATTTAGAATGATGACGAAGTGCGTTTACTCAAACTGCTTCATGTAATCCAAAAATGCTTTGGCCGTAAGATCCATGTTTTCCATAGAACCGCTACCTTCAAGCACTTCACACATTTCGTAAATCACCCAACCCTGATAGCCGATTTCTTTCAGTGTGTTAAACCATGTTTTGTAGTCGATGATTCCTTTTCCCATTTGGGTGGCACGCATCACCGGTTGCTGTGCCGAATAATTGGTCAACTCGTTGACATAGCTAAACCGTGGATGCCGCACATAATCAGCGGCAATAGTCTGAACCAAAAAAGGTTTCATTTTCAGAATTGATTGACGCATTTCTTCGGAGCTTAAGCCTTCGAGTGCTGGCGACCAGGCATCCCAACCGGCCAAAACATTGGGCATATTTATTTCTTTCAGCATCCAATACATGGCATCGTGATGAAGGGCAATGTCGTGGTGATTTTGCACGACCAATGTAACTCCAAATTTGGCAGCCAGCTTCCCTGCCATCTTTAAGCCATTTACCACTTCTGCATATTGCTTGTCGTATGCAATTCCGGGGCGTTCGTAGCCTGTGAATATCCGAACAACTTTTGTTCCCAGGTCACTGGCAAGTTCGGCCAACTCACCCACCCATGCTGCCTGAATTTCGGCATTTGGTATTCCTGGCTTGTCAATTCCGGCGGTAAAATCGGTATATCCGGCCAATCCAACAAGCGTTAAGCCAAGTGAATCAATTTTAGCTTTCAATTTGATTCTGGCTGCTTTGTCGTAATCGTGCGGAGAAAGATGCGGACGTTTGGCGGCAATCATCACCCCCTGATAACCCAACTCTTTGGCTTTTACCAAAAACTGATCAACTGTCAACTGTGGCTGTCCACGCCAGATTCCCATATAACTCACCGAATGCAGGCAGGTTTTTACTTTAAAATCTTTTGGATTTCCTGAAGGTAATTTTTGAGCGTTCAGGTTAGTTGAAAGTAGAAAATAAGTAATGAACAAGCAGAAAATCAGGTTAGTTCTCATCGTTGGTTTGATTAGTAAATTCTCTTTGAAAATAGTTTTTTTTCACTAGCTTTCCTAATAAGCTCAAAACTTGTCTGAATTATATTTCTGAATCGAACCAAAATTTTACGCACTGTTTGTTAACCAAAATTCATTATACTTGTTCCCTATTCTGAAATTTGTCATATTTCAGACAAATAAATTTGTTACACATAAATCCAAATAAAATCACGATGGTACCAAAAATTCACAGTTTAGGCGGTTATATTCACGAATATCAGAAAAGTCTTGTCAATCCGGAGGCCTTTTGGGCCGAAGTTGCCGGAAGCTTTTACTGGCATAAACGCTGCGACAAAGTTTTGGAATGGGACTTCGAAGGTCCTTCAGTAAAATGGTTTATAGGCGGGAAGCTAAACATTACAGAAAATATTTTTGAAAGGAATCTTTATACCATCGGTAACCAACCAGCTATTATCTGGGAACCAAATAATCCACAAGATCCAATCCGGATATTAACATATATTGAATTACACAAGGAAGTCAATATATTTGCCAATACTCTCAAACAACTAAATGTTAAGAAAGGCGACAGGGTGGCTATCTACATGCCTATGGTTCCTGAACTGACCATTGCTATGCTTGCCTGTGCCAGGATTGGTGCTGTTCATTCGGTGGTTTTTGCCGGTTTCTCTGCCAATTCGCTATCCGACCGGATTATTGATGCGGAAGCAAAGGTGCTGCTGACCGCTGATGGTGGCTTCCGTGGAGAAAAAATCACACCGCTTAAAAAAATTGTCGACGAAGCACTGGAAACTTGCCCTAGTGTTGAAAAAGTAGTGGTTTATCAGCGTACCAAATCAGAAATTAACATGGTTGAGGGACGCGACATCTGGTGGCACAAAGCCATCGAGGGCCAATCGGACGTATGCCCGGCTGAAGAAATGGATGCTGAAGATAATCTCTTCATTCTGTATACATCCGGTTCAACTGGCAAACCCAAAGGAATAGTGCATACTGTTGGTGGGTATATGGTTTATACAGCCTACACCTTTATGAATGTTTTTCAGTACAATGCCGGTGATGTGTATTTCTGTACAGCCGATATCGGATGGATCACCGGACATTCGTACATCGTTTACGGCCCATTGCTGAATGGTGCACAAACACTGATGTTTGAAGGCGTTCCAACCTGGCCCGATGCCGGACGTTTCTGGGATGTGGTGGACAAGCATAAGGTCAATCAGTTTTATACAGCACCAACAGCCATCCGGTCGTTACTGGCTCTCGGAATGGAACATATTGTCAACAAGAATCTGTCGTCGCTCAAAGTATTGGGAACCGTTGGAGAGCCCATCAACGAAGAAGCCTGGCACTGGTATCATGACCATATTGGCCGAAACCGCTGTCCTATTGTCGATACCTGGTGGCAAACAGAAACCGGTGGAGTGATGATCAGTCCGATTCCCGGGATTATTCCCACCAAACCATCGTTTGCGACATTGCCATTGCCCGGAATTCAACCCGTAATTATGAATGGCGAGAATAAAGAAATGAGTGGCAACAGCGTGAAAGGCAACCTCTGCATCAAGTTCCCCTGGCCGGGGATGGCCCGTACCATTTGGGGCGACCACGACCGATTCAGGGAAATGTATTTTTCGACCTACAAAAACATGTATTTCACAGGCGATGGGGCACAACGCGACGAAGACGGATACTACCGCATCCTTGGCCGTGTTGACGATGTGATTAACGTTTCCGGTCACCGGCTTGGAACGGCTGAAATTGAAAATGCCATTAATGCCCATCCACTGGTCAACGAATCTGCCGTGGTGGGTTATCCACATCCGATCAAAGGACAAGGAATTTATGCCTTTGTGGTTTGCGGCGAACTTTCGACAGGAGGTGAAGAAGGGATCCGGAAAAGTATCAAGATGGCTGTTACCAACATGATTGGCCCATTTGCCCGTCCGGATCTGATTCAGTTGGTTCCCGGATTGCCGAAAACCCGTTCAGGAAAAATTATGCGACGGATACTCCGGAAAGTGGCTGAAGGAGATGCCTCTGACTTAGGCGACATTACCACTTTGCTCGACGAAGATGTAGTGGTTAAAATTATTGATGGCGCTTTGGTTGAGGTAAAACGATGATTATTCCTCCATCAGCCCCATCGATTTGAAAACCTTTTCGGTTATTCCGCGGCGGCTTTCTCTGAACTTTGCTGAGTTTTCCTGGTCAGATTCAACATTACAAACATACAGCCAGGTATTTCCATTTTCCTGGTGGTAGCCAACCTGCCAACCGATGTTTTTTCCATCCTGAACAGTCATTCCGGTTTTTCCACTGAAAATCCATTTATCCGACTGCTTCAGGATAATCATCTTTTTAACCAGATCGATATTTTCAGTTGAAAATGGCAATTGATTGTTGAAGAAGTGAATAATGAAATTCATTTGCTCCCATGGAGTAATCCGTGAATCTCCCCAAAGCCAGAAACGATCGATGGTTTCTTTGCTGATGTCCATGCGGCCGAAATCAGCATCATCAATATATTCTTTCATCCGTTCGGGTCCAATGCGACGTGCTACTTCCTGAAAATAGGGAACTGCTGAATATTGAATTGCTGATGCCAAAGTATGATCCCTGTTCCAGGCTTCCTCTGTCCGGACGATGCTATCCCATGGAATCACCGTGTTCTCGTCGGTTACAACCCCGGTTTCAAGAGCAATCAGCGCATTTAATATTTTAAAAGTGGAGGCCGGAAGAAAACCTTCCTCGCAGCGCCGGGTATTATAAATCTGGTACAGATCGTTCTTCATGTCGTACAATAAAAAGCAACCCTTGACACCATATTCTTCAAAAAAAGGTTGAAAGTTAGGCGGAACATCTTTTGCCGGCTGCATGGTACAGGAAACAAAACCTGTAAGCAAGAACAGAATAATCCCGAATTTTAAAAATTTTGCACGCATAATTGTGAATTCTCAAATTGCAAAATGAAGGAGAGGAAAAATCCGCTCGTTCAAAAGTATAATTTTTATCGCTTGACTGTTCTATCTCAATACCGTAATATAAAAATAAAGGAGCAGCTTTCGCCACTCCTTCCTTATATTTTTACAAGTAGTTTATCCTGAATTTCAAATTCAGTTTCAGGAAAATGAATTACTATTTTGTAGCTGATTCCAGCCTTTTCATGATTGAGAAAATGAAAGCTGCGGAAACCAAACAGCAAACGATGAAAATGAGCCATAATTGCCACAAATCCAATCGTCCCCAGAAATAACTGCCTACAAACAGAAGTTTGTTTCCAACGGCAGTTGCGAGCAACCAACCTCCCTGCATCAATCCCTGAAAGCGCTGTGGTGCTACCTTCGACACGAATGAAAGTCCCATCGGACTCAGGAACAATTCAGCAACAGTTAAAATCAAATAACTATTTATCAGCCAGTAAGGCGAAACCCTTGAAGTATCAGGAACTGCCTGCCCTGCCAATTCATGAGGAGAAACCAAACCGATGGAAGCAATCAGTACAAGCAAAAATCCACCGGCAGCGATGATCATCCCGATTCCGATTTTCTTCGGGGTCGAAGGTTCTTTTCCGGCTTTGTTCAGCATCGCAAAAATGCCCATCACCAGGGTGGTCAGGGCAACAATAAACAGTGGATTAAACGATTGGAAAACTTCAGGAGCAATTGCATTGCTAACATCGTTGTTGCTGATAAAATAATAGGAAAAACCTCCGCCAACAAGAATCATGGCTGCTCCGATCAGACGGGTCGTCAACTCTTTGCCTTTTCCGAATATTACGAAAAGACCGCCAATGGTAGTAATTACTGCCAATATCGACCACATATCAAAGAACAAATAAGTAAACGCACTCACTTCTTTTACAATATAGTCGCGGGCAAAGAAAGTCAGCGTCAAACCATTTTGGTGGAAAGACATCCAGAAGAAGATCACCACAAAGAAAACCAGGATCAGCGACGTGACTTTCGGTTTTTCTTCTTTGGTCGAAATCATTGTGATCCAGGTTACAAAGGCGGCAAACAAGCCAAAAGCCATACCGGTTTTATAATCGAGTACCAATCCGGTAAGAACAGTAACCACAGTCGCTGCGGCGAGTGACGCGAAAATAGCCAGCGGATTTGTTTGTGAGTTTTTTCCTGATGCGGAAGTATCATCAGCCTTTGCGACTTGTTTTTCTTTGTTTGGAAGATATTTCTGAAAGAAAATATAAACCATCATAGAAATAATCATTGCTCCGGCAGCAATTCCAAAAGCATAATTGTATCCTCTGGAGAAAACGTCAATGTAGTTTTGGGCAAAAACACCAAGGTCGGCAACCGGTCCGGTCAAACTGGCTTTGTTGGCGAGTTCTGAAAATTGTGTGGTATCAGCCAACCCACCTTTAAGGTATTGGTGACATAGCGAAGGAAGACTTCCGTCGTGCATTAAACCGTTCGATTTTAACCACCAGTTGCGCACTCCTGTAGCTGCAAAAGGGGCAAAGAAAGCACCAACATTGATTCCCATGTAGAAAATCATGAATGCTGAATCCCTCATTTTTGAATACTTCGGATCGTCGTACAATTGGCCAACCACTGCCTGAAGATTGCCTTTAAAAAGTCCGTTTCCAAAAGCAATCACAAACAAACTGACAACAGTGATGGTCAGCGTCATACCGGGAATTGCAAGACTCGCATACCCGATAAGCATGATCGCGATTCCGGCAAAAATTACCGCTTTGTACTTTTTTGTATAGTCGGCCAGAATACCGCCAATTAGAGCGAGGGCATAAATTCCAAAATAGAACCAGCTATAAATGTCGCCGGCCGCTTCTTCTGTTAACCCAAACCTGGCCTGAAGAAACAGAACCAGGATAGCCATCATCGTGTAAAATCCAAAGCGTTCGCCCATGTTGGCAAAAAATGCCACCAATAGCCCTCTGGGATGTCCTTTCAGCATATTAATCGATTTTAGTTAGTGAATATTTTGTTGTAATGATTTGTAATGCTGGCAAATATAATCAAGTTTTTAAACCGTACAATTGGAGTTTAATCATGTATTTTCAGCATAAAAATTTAGGTTTATAACCATGATGAAAGCAAAGAAGTTTCATTATCAGTGCTTTTAAATGATTTCAGTATAAGATGAAAGTTTTGAATTAGTAACTTTAGACCAAATTTCACCCATGAAACTATTCACTTGCTCACAAATATCAGAGATTGACCGGTTGACCATGAATCTTGAACCCATTTCATCCATCGACCTGATGGAAAGGGCTTCGGCGAAGGTAGCAGACTGGATCATTCAGAACATTGGGAACGACCGGCCATTTTGGTTTTTTGCCGGACCGGGCAACAATGGCGGCGATGCACTGGCTGTTGCACGACTGTTGGCGTTGTGCAATTTCGACTGTACCGTTTTTATTGTCGGTTTTGGCAGGGAACTGAAAGGCGATCCGGCAATTAACCTGCAACGTTTGAAAGAGCATAACAAAGTACTTCAGAGAAAAATTGATTCAGAACAGACAATTCCTGAAATCCCTTCAGGAGTAGTGGTTATTGATGGTTTGTTTGGTTCAGGATTAAATAAACCGCTGGACGGATTGGCTGAGAAAATCGTACGGAAAATAAATCTTTCGGGGGCAACAGTCATTTCAATAGATATTCCCGGCGGACTTTTCGGCGAAGACAATTCGAACAACAATTTATCCGCAGTCATCAGGGCAAACCACACGCTCACTTTTCAGTTTCCTAAAATCAGCTTCTTTTTTCCTGAAAACCATCAGTTTACCGGAAACTGGGAAGTGCTGCCCATCGGATTGTCCACTGAAGCCATCGGCCAAACAGAAAGCAACTATTTTTATCTGACCAAAGAGTACATTTCAGGAAAAATAAAAAAACGCGACAAGTTTTCGCACAAAGGAACATTCGGACATGCTTTCCTGATTGCCGGTAGCTACGGAAAAATGGGCGCTGCGGTTCTGTCTTCAAAAGCCTGTTTGCGCTCCGGAGTTGGTTTGCTAACCAGTCATATTCCGCGCCTTGGCTACGAAATAATTCAAAATTCAGTTCCGGAAGCAATGACTTCCATTGATTCATCTGATACGGTTTTTTCAGAACATCCAGACTTATCAATGTTTTCTGCCATTGCAATTGGCCCGGGTCTCGATAAAAAAGCAGCTACGCAACTCGCATTCAAAAAGCTACTTCAGGAAAAACCTAAAAGAATGGTAATTGATGCTGATGCCTTAAATATTCTCGCCGAAAATAAGGACTGGCTTAATCTTTTGCCTGAAAACGGAATACTGACACCGCATCCCAAAGAATTTGAGAGGCTGGCAGGAATATCAGCCAATTCATTTGATAGATTGCAACTTCAGCTTCAGTTTTCTGCCAAATACAAAACTGTCATAGTATTAAAAGGGGCAAATACCTGCATCACTTTTCCGAACGGGGAGGTGTATTTCAATAGTACCGGAAATCCGGGAATGGCCACCGGTGGCAGCGGCGATGTGCTCACCGGAATCATACTCGGGCTATTGGCCCAAAGTTATTCTGCTGAAGATGCGGCACTCGTCGGAGTTTACCTGCATGGACTGGCAGGTGATCTGGCGGCTGCCAAATTTAGCCAGCAGGCAATGATCGCAGGTGACATAATTGAACAGTTGGGAGCAGCTTTTCTTCAGCTTGAATAATATTTTGGCTATTTTTGGGTTTTTAACTGAATAGAAAACAATTAAATTATAGAAATATGAAACTTTCAATATTAACATTAGTACTGACACTTTGTGCAGTTTCAATAGCCACAGCACAAAAAGAAGACAAGAGAAGATCAGCCTCGGAGGTAGTAACAGGGCCGGTCGAAGGAGTAGTTTATTCACTGCCGCAAACGGGCATCCGCGTGCATGTGAAAGCAACCCGTGAACGATATGTTCATGGACCGTTTTCAAGCTACGCACAAAAAATGCTGGGTATCGATAACGTACCTTCAGCGGATGCTGATCGCTGGAACATCGATGAAATGAAAATAGAAGTATTTAGTGAACCTGATCCTGAACAAGTTTATAAAGCTTTGGGACAGGCCGCACATTTGGTAAGTCTTACAGAATCAGGCATTCTGGCCGGAATTAATACAGCATCAGAAAATAAGGAACCGTCCATTCAAACCAGTTCATTTCTGATGAAAAACCTCGAGAAACAAGTGAAATTTACCGATGTGTCAATCTGGAGTTTCTATTCGCCCATTGATTCGACTAAAAGGGTAAAAATGGTTTCCAAAAATCAGGAACAAAAAGCTGCCGAAGCAGCCGAAACCATTTTCAATCTTCGCAATTCCCGTTTCAGCCTATTGACCAATGCCAATGATGAACCACTTCCCGACGGAAAATCGTTTGAAGTGATGGCTGAAGAACTTGGCAAGATGGAAGAAAACTATGTTGCTTTGTTTGTTGGAAAATCAACGAAACAAAGCCATGACTTCAGTTTTGACTTTGTTCCCGGACAAAAAACAGTTAAAGGCGAGGTCGTTTTCAGGTTCAGCGACGATCGCGGGGTGTTGCCAAAATCAGATTTATCGGGCCGGCCCATCGTTATTGATATGATCAAAGCTGAAAATCTGGCAGCCAAACAAAGCAGTTTGAGCGCTTCCGAAAATCCAAATGCCGGAAAAAGTGGTTTGTATTACCGTATGCCAGGAATGTCCGAAATAAGAATTATGGATGGAGGTACCCAACTGGCCGGGGCACGCGTACCAATCGCCCAATTCGGAACAATTGCACCAATTCCTGAAGATTTGTTGGACAAAAATTATAAACTGGAATTCTTTCCAAATACCGGAGCCGTAAAAAGCATTACTGAAAATAAATAGACACTGTTGGCTCAATTTTAAGCCATATGTTTTTGATGTTAAAAGTTTTTTTTTGTCCGGTTCGACTGGTTGATCTGCTCGTTTCAGTGGCATTCGCTGCTTGTCTTCTATGACCCATTCTACAACTTATCCCTTCTGAAATTCCATTGCTTGTGCGACGGCCGAGGGAAAATTGATATACCACTGCTCCCTGTCAGTTCTCTTAATCAATTGAATTTTTGTTGAAAATCCCATGGCATTTGAATGTTAAAAGTTAAATCCAAACTCCCATCCCCTCATTTTGAGGGGATGGGAGTTTGGATTTCAGTAGCTTCTTTTGTTATAGGAATAGTAATTTTTGCTCCTAATATGAAATAATTTTCATAATCGTCAACCGCAAACTCCCTTCCCTTTCGGGGAAGGGCTGGGGATGGGGCTTGGTTTTTCAGTTCTTTCTCGGTTTTTTATTTCGCAGATAAACAATCTGTCCTGCAACCGGTTCGACACCTTCTTTCATGCGGTTTCTCTTAAGTAAAGGTTTCATTTTCAGCGCATATCTTTGTGCAATATAGTGCATGGTATCGCCATCTTCTGCAACATGTTGTTTGTGGTCCTTGTTGCCTTTTTTATATTTTGCTTCAATGTAGAGAATCTCATTTACTCGTATTTTACTGCCTTTTTCCAAATCGTTGTAAGTGAACAATTCCCAATCTTTCAATGCTAAATCCTTGGTAATACTCTGGTAGTTATCACCTTCCTCCACCACAATGGTTCGCAAACCGTTCCGCATTTCAATTTTATGCCTTGAATTGGTTTTACCAAGGGCCGAAGGTTGCAATTCGACAGTTGCAGGTTCATTTTTCAACGAAGCCATTTGTCGGTTATCAACATATTCGTCGTAAACATGAAGTTTATATTCCTCAATAATTTTAATCAGGCGCTGGGCATAGCTTGGATCGGTGGCGTATCCCGCTTTTTTCAAACCATGCGCCCAGGCTACATAGTCCTTGGGATCGAGCTGGAAAAGGAAACTGTAACGGCTTCCGCTCATCAGAAAATTAGAATGGTCGATATACGAAGCTTCCGCATGAGCATATTTCCTGAAACATTCCTGACTGGCATCATCATCGTGGTATATCTTCTTGCCTCTCCATTCGCTTTTGCATTTAATTCCGAAGTGATTGTTTGCCAGAGTTGCCAGGCGGCTGTTCCCATTGCCCGATTCCCAACATCCCTGTGCCAGTGTAATGCTGGCCGGAATACCACTGCGCTGCATTTCAGAAATGGCTAATTTATAGTATTTCCAGATGTATTCATCGCGGGTAAGTTGCGTTGGTTCTGCAATTAACGTAATTGACGAGAACAGGAAAATGAATAATAGCAGGTGTTTAATCATGACCATTTTAATGTGATTGCTACAAAAATAAGAAAATCTTGTTATCTAAGTCAATTGGCAAATAAGAACTATTAACGTACATTTGGCAAAACTGTTTACAACCTAAATTGAGCGATTAACAAATTCAGTTTCCCTTCTGGGTTCACTTGAATAG
>DAITNH010000044.1:22532-24281 GCA_036834745.1 Prolixibacteraceae bacterium | reverse complement strand
ACCTGTCCTTCCAGTTGATTTTCTGCAACCAGTTGAAAAGTCAGTCCGGGTTTAATCACGTACGTTTTTCCTTTCAGGCTGAACAAATAAATGTTTCCGGAGGCATACAAAACGGAAGCATTGAACTGATCTTTCAGCTTGGTTTTCCAGATTACCGTTCCGGTTTTTGCGCTTAGACAGGTGAGGTCGCCGCGCTCGTGAATCATATAAATCAAGCTATCAACAATTACCGGCGTTGAAATTTGCGGAACATCTTCGGCGACTTCCCACTTCACCTGTGTTTTCGTAATGTCCCCGGTTGCGGTCGCTGCAATTCAACTGGTTACAACTATTATGGTCGCTATTAAATAATAGTTACGAATAGCGAATATTAGCCAGGGCTTTATAAAGAACCGTGGAAGCGGTGTCAACAACTATTTCCCTAAGAAATGGCTAATCAGAATGAGTCTTAAACTGTAATTCTCATTTTATCATTTCCGGTTTCGCAAATTCCGATGTCATATCGTAAGGTAAAACCCATACTTTATCTCCTTTTTTATTGCAGAAATACAATTTCGATTCAGAAAACTGATCGGCATTTCCATCGGCCCAGAAAGCGTAAAAGTCGGGATGAGCATTTAGCGGACGGCGGGCGTAGGAGTGATTCCGAGCACTATTTTGAGTGATGTTGCGGACTTTTTTCCAGGTTTTTCCTTCATCAAAACTTTCCCAAAGGGCCATTTCTCCACCGGTTCCAAGTTTTTGTGGTCCGGCCTCGGTTGGGCCAACAATTCGCCAAACTTTGTTCTCGATATAAAGCGAACCCATGTCGTAATTGTGCGTTGAGTTGCAAACTTTGTTATAATTCCATTGCCCGTTTTTCCAGTGTATGATCATCCATTCACGTGGATTTCCTTGAGGTCCTGGCTTAAAATCATTACTGATAACTGCCAGAATTATTGGATTTCCTTCGCTATCAAAATTCAGGTCGTTGATATAAACCAGTTTCTTTTCGGCTTCGTAATCGCGCACCAGGGCAGCACAATGGGGATCGGTTAAGGGCGTTTGCAGCACTTTGCCATCAACGGTTTTCCAGGTTTTGCCATTATCGTCGGTTTGAACCAGATAAAGGTTCGTACGCTTATTAACATCGCCTCCAGGATGATAATTAAAAACAGAAAAAAGCTTCCCGTTCCAGACATTGGTTGTTTGGTAATGACCGCCCATTCCGGCGAGTTTCTGATCGGGAGCCCAACTTATACCATTGGGGCTGTTTGACCAATACAATTCGCGGCCTTTGGTGTATTTCGTAAACAGGTGGAAAAATCCTTTCCCGTTGATCCACCACGGCTGCGGATAGGTTATTTCACCTTCAAGCACTTTCTCGAAACCATCCATACTGTATGGCATTTTGCTTTTAAAGATAATTCCCGGCCGGCTAGTATTTCGCCCACTCACGAAAACCCAGAGATAACCCTTTTCGTCGATAGAAATTGATGCGTTATCATGCGGATCGTTCACGCCAACTTTGTCGTAAACTATCACCGGTTTTGGTACGACCTTTTTCTGGTGGTCGTAATACGAAACCATGATCAGCAAATGTTTTTCATCTTTGGCTGTTGTTCCTCCGTAGGTAAAAAAGGTCTTTTTTACTTCCGGGGCATAAATGGCCATTGGCACATGGTTGGCTGTGTAAGTTCCCAATCCTCCGGAATATTTGTCGCCAAATTCAGAAAATTGCCCGAGTGTAAACCAGATTCCCTTGTAGCC
>DAITNH010000044.1:0-22432 GCA_036834745.1 Prolixibacteraceae bacterium | reverse complement strand
CATGTAAAAGTTCCAGTCTTTCAAGGTTAGGTTGTGCGCACCGTCGCGAACATGATAGGCTACCTGTCCATTTCTGACAGGCGTATTCAGTGCTGGCATATCTTGCGGGAGTCGGGTGTTTTTAGTGTATAACTGATAAACCGGCAGCGAATGGTAAAGTGCCAGGTATTGTCCTTTCGGGTCGGCCCACAAATCTTCGGAAGCCGCTGCAACGTAAAGTGCGCGCGGCGCAATCAGGGCCATTAACTCGTGCATATCGAATGGCATTTCATTTTCGCGGTTGCTGTAGTTTTTGTAATTGGCGCAAAACCAGTGAGGAAAAGCTTTGTTAATTCGGTCGATGGTTTCACCATATTTCCGGCGGGCCAGCGAAGTACCTCCGCAACCGGCTTCGTTGCTGCAAATCATGGCAAAACGCTCGTCCGTTGCTCCTGCCCACAAAGCTGTTTTGCCTCCGCGCGAATGACCAATCACCGCCACTTTATCGGCTGCGATGGCTTTGTCTGAAACTAAGTAATCCATACATCGACTGGCACCCCATGCCCAGGCGGCCAAAGTTCCCCACGATTCCGAGTTCCGGTTGGTATCGAGCAGTGCATGAATTCCATTTTGAAAATCGTCGTGCTTGTCGGGATCCACATCGCCGTTATAAAAAGCGGCAACTGCATAACCGCGTGCGATCACTTCCTCGGCGGGCCAAAACTCGCTTTTCTTTTCGCGCGTAAAGTCGATGTTTTCAGCAGGCGGACGGTTACAAACCAACAGAAAAGCCGGAACAGGTTTGGAAACTTTGTTCGGGATGAAAAGTCCCAGATGGATGGTCAATGATTTTGTATTTGCTGAAATGATAATGTCAACCAATTTCAGAGTAGCCGCACCATTCATGGCATTGGGGTCTTCCTTGATGATTTTGAATTCGGTTTTATAAGGTGTATTCGGAACACGTCCGTAAACCTGCGTTGTGAAAAGTTCCAGCAATTCGGGGCGACGTAGCTTCTCCCATTCTTTTTTGCTTCTTATTTTCTGACCTTTTATGGTCGTCAGCGCATCAGGCAAGGTATATGCCGGAACTTTTTCTTCGTAATAATTGAATTCCGTCTGGTTTTTCGACAATTTTTCTACTGTTTCCCTTGAAGCTTGCCAGCTTTCCTGAGCGCTGAGTTGCCAAACAAATATCAGGCAAAAAATAAGCGGAAGAAGTTTTTTAAGTTTTGATTGAAGAAATAAATTACTCGTTTTCATAGTTGGTTGGTTGTGGATTATTATCCTGATGTTTAGAAAGTTTAAAATATTCTGAAATTGAATTAATATAAATTTTGTACGCGTCAATCCCTTTTTGCGTAATGTTGCAGGTTGTCAGGGGATAATTCCCTTTTACCGATTTTTTGATTTCAATATATTCCGCTTTGTTCAGTTTATTAAGTTGAAAACTCAGATTCCCCTTCGTCGTTTTGGTGGCTTCCAGTAAATAACTGAATTCAGCAGTTGTTACACTTAGTAAAACCGACATCACCGCCAGCCGAACCTGCGAATGCAGCAATGGATCAAGATCTTTAAACATCTTTACTTGTCTCTTTTGTAATACAGAATATGACCAGGGATTGCAAGTGCAAGGAACCAACCGATTCCATCCAGAAACAGTTGGTCGTGTAAGGTTAAAAGTGATGCAAAATAGGCCAGAATTCCAAAGGCTACACCTCCAATAATAATCGGTTTGTATCGCAAAATCACGCCGGTAACTAAAATGGCAAAGGCTGTCAAAACCATAAATAGCGGATGTTGTAAGGTAAAATTCACTTCATGCGTTACATTGTGTAAAATCAGATTGGTTAATACCATAAAGCCAAAAAGCGATATCCACACATAACGCAGCGAAACTCCAATGTAAGTGGTTACTTTTTTACGTTCTTTTAAAATGTAATAAATGGTAAAAGCCAGTGCCAGCAGCGGTAGAAGCAAATCAACAAATTTAAGAAAAAACATCACCCGGTTTGGCAGGAAAAGTATTTCCTTGAAAAACCTGATCAGAGCGGGCAACAATGCTGCATAACCCCAAACGATCAGCAAAATGCCATCATTTCGCATCTTGTTTTGTGCCATCTGAATCATTTCCTGAATCACTTTTAACGATTGTGCTTCATCGAAGACTTCCGGATTCAAATCTGTAGCTTTCATGTGTTTAATGTTTTGAATGTAACTTAGTTTGTAATGCAAACTTAATCAAGTTTGCATTACAAATCAAAATAATTTTCAACTTATTAATTCTCCTGCCCAAAGTTTTTCAAGGAAAACTTTCCAGGGTAAAATCAGGATATTGTCAATCTGTCTTGGAAATGGGTCATTCGAAATCAGGATCGATTTTTTTACCGGATATTCCTCTGCAAAGTGGCGCAATCCAGACAAATGACGTGGATTAGCGTTTTCTGTCGCTTTTACTTCGATTGCAACTTCATGGTCGCCCAAAACAAAGTCAATTTCCAGTTGCGAAGCTGTACGCCAGTAACTAATCGGGTAGTTCAGGTCGGAATATGAACTGTGTGCATAGATTTCCTGATAGATAAAATGTTCGAAAGCCTTCCCGAAAGCTTCACTGCCTTGCGCTATTTTACCACGTTTTAGCAGGTAATTAACTATCCCGATGTCAAAAAAGTAAAACTTGGGGGCAAGAATAACCCTCCGCTTTGGCTTCTTTTGAAACGAAGGAAGAAAGCGTCCGGTCAGCGTATCTTCCAGAATCTGAAAGTATTCTTTTACAGTATTGGCGCTTACTCCGCAATCGGAGGAAATATTGGTGTAATTAACTATTTCGCCATTAGAGAATGCCGCGGCATCTAAAAACCTCGAAAATGAATTGATATTCCTGATTTTGGCTTCGGCCATAATCTCATCTTTCAAATAACTTCCGATATAGGAAGACATCAGCTTTTTCGGATTTTCCGACAAATAATGGCGGGGCAATAAACCATTGTTGATTGCCCGGAGCAGATCAAAATCGGGCATTTCCTGACTGATCAGCGGAAAAAGCTCGTAACGAAGCGCTCTGCCACCCAACAGGTTTGATCCAGATCTCAAGATTTTTCGAGGACTGGAACCGCTTAAAATGAACCTTGTCCGGTTATTCTCAATCAGCCAATGAATTTCATTCAATAACTCTGGAATCCGTTGGATTTCATCGATGATCACAGGCTTTTTTTGTGAATCAGCCAGAATAATCTCCCGAAGTTGGGCCGGATTGCGTTGCAGACGTTCAAATACATCGGTCAGCAGAAGGTCAAACCACAAGGCATCCGGAAATAATTCCTTTAACAAGGTACTTTTTCCTGTTTGTCGTGCGCCCCATAAAAAAAGGCTTTCATTGCCACTTCCCTGAAATATTTGCTTGCGAAAATACATGATAATCTGAAGTGTTGGTTCGGTATATCCTGATAAACTGAAGTAAAGATAAAACGAAATAATTATATATGCAACATTATCAGGTAATTTGATGTTTTTTTATTGAGCGGGTGACTTTAAGTCACCCGCTCAATAGCACAGAGAACTATTTCAGGACAATTTCTCCGTTTTCAACAGCCGGAACAGTCACCAAAATTCTTTTTCCTGACATTGAAACCGGAAGTTCTTTGCGAATGGAACCTTGCGTCAACCAAGCTTTTTTTGCCGGTTGTGGCAATCCAACTTCAGTTTCCTGATTACACGAAACCACCAAATTCTTCCCGTTTATCATCAGGTCGGCAGACCCATCCGGAGTTTTTGATTTTAAGGAATACCCCGAATGTGAAATTTCACTTCCTTTTCCCAGATAAATCGAGGTGAGTTTTTCACCTTCAAAACCGGTAATTCCGTAATATCCACTGAAATTTCCTATTCCAGAAGTGAATTTTTTATTTGGGTCAACCGACTGGAAAATTTGCTGCTTCAAGCCGCCTTTGCAATAAACGGTGAGTGCAGTAAAAACATCGCCATCAGTTCGTTTTTCAGCAGAAATACGTTCAACCGTGTTTCCTTTTTCACCCTGATACGGCTCAAAAATTACCACATAAGGTTGGCTTTTTGCTTCGGTTTCGGTACGAATAGTAAAAACAGGAAGTGGTTTGCCATTGTATTGTTTTCCGGCAGTTTTGGTTTTGAGCGACTTGGCCTGGTAGAAGTCCCGATTATCGCTTCCGGCAATTAAAGCCTGCATAAACAAGTTTTTGGAGTTTTCATCCTTGATCGAAAAACGGGCAATCAGGTTCTCCGGAAATTTCTCCAGTTTCTTCACTTCGGTATAAAAACGAAATCCCGGATAATCCTTTTGCGTAACCGGATATTTTGCCTCAACTGTTTTCAGCGGCTCGCGCTTTTCATTCAGGAAAACGACTTCATCGCCAATGTTGTGATACACGTAATCGTTGCTGATCGCATTGTCGGAACGATAAATATCGACATAATAACCAGTTGTTCCGGAGGTTCTAACAATCCCGAGTGTTCGCGACTGGTTTGTGTTGGTCGATTTATCCAGGTAGCGGGTATCGGTGAACGAATAATTGGGAGAAATGGCCGTTTCATCAGGCATGGGCTCCATGGCCGCCAGTTCAATCTGGCCAATTTGTTTCGTCCCGGCTGATCCGCTGAAAGGCACCGAACTCGACATTCCGGCGGCAACAACCGTATTGTGTGCAGCCCACTGACTGTAATAATTGCGGTGCAGCGGATGTTCATAGTTGGGGCCGGTTCCGGCATCGATGCCCCAAACTTCGCCAATCCCGTACAATTCCATCGCCATTCCGTTGCAATGGTTATGGTTGTATGTGGCGCCCTGCACGCCAACCATCAACCCGGTTTTCGGGTCGGTTCCATTCCGTTGAACAAATAATTTGGCAAAATCGAGCGTTCCGGTTCGTGGCCAATGGTAATCGGTTTTCGCCTCCTGAATTTCAGGAAGGAAACACAACAAACCAAGAAATCCTGATTTTTCGCGGTTGTAGATTCCCCCATCAATCAGTTTTTTCATCGAAGCCAGCATTTCAGGCAATTCTGGCTGATCGTATTTGACAGCTCCAATCAGTCCGATTTCGAGTGACTCGGCGCTTTGCGAAGACCTTCCTGTATCGCCAAAAGCTCCGACAGTAAGGTTAGGGAACGAATATTTGAGCATGGCATACGAAGCGCGGAACATAGCCGGAAACTTTTTGAAAATATCATAACCGTTATTTTCGAGCGCAAGCGCAGAAAGGAGCAGATTCCCCACCGGGAAATTGTGGTACCCGCCGGGTTCTTTCCAATGGCCGTCGTGAGTCAGCCATTTTTCAACGGTTGAGGGGAAAGCAAGTTGTCCGCAACTGCCATTAATGGTGTCTTTCGTCAGAATAAACTGAAGGTAATAATCGCGCTTCTGCTTATTTTCGAGGCTAAGCGCGGCAAAGGTCAGTGTCGAACTTTCGGCTGCATACCAGTTGTTGTTCCAGAAACCGCGAAATGCCAGCGTGGAAGCAAATTTTTCGAACACCGTTTCGAACCACTGAAGGTCGTAATTTTGCTGCTTCATGTAGGGTTTCAGAAAATCGTAGGCCAGAATCAGCGGTAGGTAGGTTCGGTCGCCCAGTGTTTGCATGTCCAGAAATCCGGTGCGGCATGGGCCGATAATTGGCTCCTGGTAATAAGCCCCTTTAGCCCACTGATCGAGAATATCAGAAGCAAATTTAGCGTATTTGTTTTCGCCAGTCAACCAGAAAATAATTGCGGCATCGAGTGCCAGATCATTAATTCCGCCATTAATACTGGTAATATAAGCCTGCGGATCGGTCCATTCCTTTTGATTGGTTTCCGGATTGAACAGGTTCATTAGTTTTGCGGTATCGTTCGGAATCAGTTCTTCGATGGTCGGTTTTCGGTACGATGTTCCTTTTTCGGTGATGGGCGAACGTAGATAAGTATTTACCCGAACCGTTGGCACAGGGGCGTCGCCTTCCCATTTAACCAATCGCTGTCCATTGTTATCTGAATAGACTTTGGTGTACCGCTTCCCCGGAACGCGGTTCATCAGATAACGGCTTAAAATCCACTGTGGGTCAGTCTGATGGCGATCTGCATAGGGCGTAACTTCCTTCTGCATTTCAGAATAGATGGATTTGGCCCATGCTTGATTTTCTATCTTTTTCAGCACCGTTTGTTTGTCAGACGAACTGACCAAAATGTGCGGATTCTGTGCAAAAAGCTGGCTTGTAAAAAGAAGCCAGAATATTAGCAGATAATGTTTTCTCATGATTGTTGGTTTAGGTAATGTGTACAATTTAATGTTGTATTTTCTTTCACTCACCCCGAAGTCCGCGAGCGGCCTTCCCCCCTCTCTTTTTAAAAGAGAGGGGCAGAGCATCGCAGATGCGACGGGGTGAGTCAAAATAAAAGAGCAGACCGAAATACGACATTCTTTCATTTTAAAATCTGTTTAAACGTCAGTTCTATTTCTTTCCTGAAGGAAGCAGAATTTGTTCCCGTTCAGTAACATGTTTTGCAATCCGTTTTTGGAGCGTTTCCACCAATTGGCTGTTTTCAGGTTTTTCTGAAATATTGATGTTTTCAGCAGCGTCTTTGGTGTGGTCGAACAACATCCGGGCGTATGCTGGTTGCCCCGGTTGGTTGTACCATTCGGTGTAAGCGTGTGTTTCGGTGATGATGGTTTCGCCTTTGATCCACCGGCAAAAAACCGCATCTTTCCACGCAGGTTTATCTCCGTTCAAAATCGGAGTCAAACTGTTTCCCTGAAGATGAAATGGCTTTGTCAATTGAGCCAGATCGCATAAGGTTGGATAAACATCCACATATTCAACCAACTGATCGGCCACAATTTTTGATTTATGGCCCGGAGCGCTAATGATGAGCGGCGTGTGCAAAGAAGTTTCGAAATTGCAATGTTTGCACCATAACCCATGTTCGCCCAGGTTCCAGCCGTGATCACCCCAAAGTACAACAATCGTATTTTCTGCCAGTCCGGATTCTTCGAGCGCTTTCAACACCTTGCCGATTTGGGCATCGGTATAACTCACACAAGCATAATAACCATGAATAAGTTTCAAGGCCATTTCGTTGCTGACTGGCCCAGTTGGCGGAATGTCGGAATAGGCCCGCAATTCGCCAAAAGTGTGCATAGCTGCATCGGGTGCATCTTTGGGTTTGTGCATGTTATCCGGAAGCTTAATCGACGATTCGGGGTATAAATCCCAATATTTGGACGGAGCGTTAAACGGAAGATGAGGCTTCAGGAAACCAACAGCGAGGAAAAACGGCTGACCTGATTTCTTTGCCGCCTGAAGTTCTGCAATCGCTTTTGCTGCAATCTTTCCATCGAAATAAGCCTCGTCAGGTACATCGGCCTTTTCGTAGGGCAAGGCTCGTGACCTGTCGCCTTTATCTTTTGCGATATTTTCAGGAAGCTGGTAGTCGCGCCACGAGCCATCTTTGGGGTTTTCTGGGCGCCAATTGGTATCCCAGCTACCTTTGCTGTCGTCCTGATGGTGAAATATTTTTCCCAGCGAAACTGTGCGATAGCCATTATTTTTGAAGTGCATCGGCAAACTCACCACTCCGGGTACATCTTTGTCGAGATAGCAATCGAAATTGATAAAACGCGAAGCATTCGGACGAAGTCCCGACAAAATGCTTGCCCGCGTTGCCCCGCAGACCGGAACATTGCAATAGGCCTGTGTAAACCGCACTCCAGAACTTGCCAGCCGGTCGATATTGGGCGATTTTATGACCGGATGCCCGTAACATCCCAGTTCGGGGCGTAAATCGTCAACAGCAATAAACAGTACATTCTTTTGCTGGGCCTGAATACTTCCCGAGAGAAGAATTGCTGCAAGGCCGGAAAAGGCTGAAATAGTTTTTTTTGAAAGCATATCGATTTAATTTTAGTTTGTTAGTCAATAGTTAGCTATGTTTTTTAGTACACTTCTTTTCTTAAATATTTCCGGCATGAAAGGCCAAAATATAATAGCCTCCCGAAATAATCGGGACAGGCACGGTAGAGTTTCGGGAGGAACGATCCGAAACGCCGCCCTGGGTAAAAGATGCAGAAGAAAAACCGTCCGTGAGGATTCGATGAACTAAGCAAATAATCCCTTTCGGACGGAATTGCAATGACATTATTTCTGGAAAACTCAAGGTCATCTCACTCGTCCGAAATAAGCTTTTCTCTTTTATGAACGTTATCGTGCGGACGATTTTCATGTCCGTTTCCCAAGCCATGGCGCCACTCTGTTTGCCCTGGGCTATAATCTGCTGCCCTTTCAGGGCGGTTTTGTTTTCCTTGATCTTCATTTTCATTTCTAAAACACAGGTATAAAAGTAGATTTAAAAATGAAAGAGGTAATACGCTGACTTTGGCAGCTAGCTGCTAATAGCCAGCCGCCAGATTATTTCACCAGCCAAATTACCGGGTGCCTAACCGGAACATTTCGAATCACTTCAGGGTGAGTCGGGTTGGCAGGCAAACGGAGAAAGGTGGTGATGTATTCCTTATTTTGATACGCCATTCCTGCAAAAAGCAATGAAGACTGACGAACCGGCCATTCGTCCCAAATGTAAATGTCTTTGGCAAACGGCCATTTCGATTTATCGGCGATAAACGGGAAAATGTATTCCATTCCTTTTTTTAGGGATTTTCCGTCAGGAGTCTGAAATTCCCATAAGTTGTTTTCCGGAGTCGATAAAATCTCCGCCAGGTTGCACATGGCGTCGATGTTGAACAACGAATAGCCGTAAGGTTTGGTGCGTCTCAATTCCTGTGGAAAGCTGCCATCATCGGCCATTTGTGCTGGAAGGAACACTGTTTTGAACCGATCGGTGCAAAGTTTTGTCACTTCCTGATTTCCTGCCAGATCGGCCATTGCCGCAGCGGTAACTGCCCAACAGGTTCCATGATTGTTCCTGGCATTCATTTCGTCAATTCCGTATTGATGGGTAGTCATCCAGTTTAGGAAATCGCTAAACCACGCTTTTACCGGTTGAAGCTGTTCAGGAGAAAGCCCTTTGTTGGATTCCATCACTTTGAACGAACGAACCACCTCAACAAAATGATAGGCATCAATCAAGCCAATTCCGCGACCGGTGAACCTGCCCCAAATGGCCTGTGCATAAAGCATGTTTGGATTCATGCGCGTTTCCGGAGCCACAAACCAGGCGTTGAGGTGCTTCAAAACCTGATCGGCATATTTTTGTTTTCCGGTTAACAGCCAGGCCGAAGTCAGTGTGGCCGAAATCTCGCTCAACCGGATCATGGCATGACGATGATCGACGAAATTTTCGGGATTGGTTTGCCCGTCTTTCTGAATGTACGGTCCGGTTGGATTGGCCGGATCGGGCCACCAGTAGTCGCCTTCAGAGTAAAAATCATTTATGCCGCCGGCACTGCGTTTGCAGGATGAATCGGTTACCGTAACAGGTTTTTCTTTCATCAATTGCTCTGCCTGGACGATGGTTTCTTTTCGGATATTTTCGATGATCCGTTGAGCCAACCCGGTGTTTTTCTGCAAATAATCCGGACCAGTATTTTGTACCGTAGCGTGTGGTTTTACCGGATTCGCTTTTCTGGAAGGCTCGAAATTTCCGGCGGATTTATTCTTATTTGAACGTTTGTTTCCTGAAATGTCGAGGCGGATTTGTGGATCGTCATTCAATTCAGGAATATCCAGGATTTGTATTGGAACTCTCGCTTTCCCTTCCGAAATTCGCTTTTCAGGCTGAAAGAATCCTTCGGAATTTATTAGAATCGCTGTATTGGGGACATAAAATCCTGCAATATTTTGGTCTTGTGCTTCCTGAAAAGCATTTCCATAGAACGTTTCTTTACCAGTCAGGTCATCCAAAACAGGAGCGGTAGATTTGAAAAACAGGTTATTTGTCAATTGCACCTCTGCTGGCTGAAAATCTCCCTTTCCGCCCAGTTTCATCGATCCCGAATTGGCAAACGTATTGTGTGCAATCACAATATTTTTCAAGGGATCGACTTTGTAGTTTTCGAGTTTGATGGTCCAGTAATTTCCGGTTTCAAAGTAATTGTTGTAAACCATCTGATTCTGGCCTTCCTTGATGCGCAGTCCGGCGCCTTTCAGGAAGAAATTGCCGTAAACCACATTGTCACTTCCATGCCGAAGGGTGAAATGCGATTCGCCATTGTCGTCGAAGGTATTGTAACGGTAAATATTTTCGCGTGCTTTCGACGAAATTACCTCTCCATCGCCGTTGCAGCGGTAGAAATAGCAGTATTCCACTATCGTCCGGCTGATGAATTTCGCCTGATAACTGTAGCCAATCCGAAGTGCTTCAATACCATAATCGCCGCCCGCATTGGGTGGTGCAGTGTGGTTTTTGAACGAACAATGCGACACCAGATGGTAGCCGGGCTGCTTTTCGTCCACCTGAATCTGCATCACTGAAGTCTGTTTGTCTTCGGGTTTCCGTTCGAAGTTACAGTATCGAATAGTGTTGTGTTGTGCCGTTGTTGTTACGTTGAGATAATAATTGGAATGATAACCCGAAAAATTGAGCTGCTCAATCAGGTTGTTGCTTCCCGAAATTCTGCAGACATCGCCATCGGCTTTTCCGCCCATAAACTGAAATCCACTGAAAGTGATGCGATTGGCTTTGATTTCCACTTTGCTGCTTCCGGAGAAAATGGTCGCCCCTGGCCGTTCGGATTTAATATTGATGCCGTCTTTGCCAATTACCCAAATTACGTCCTGAAATGTTCCGGCATCCCATGAAATGGTATCTCCCGGTATTGCTTTGGCTTCCGCCGCAAGGTATTCGGTCAATGAGTTCACCGAATAGACGGATATTTTTGCCAACCCCGGAACAGAAATCAGAAACAAAAAAACGAACCCAAAAACAGGTTTCATTTTGGTCATAAGATTGGTTTTAATTGGTCATGAATTTCCACGTAATACTTCCGATGTTGTCGGGTTTTCCCTTTTCAGGTTTAGAAACTACACCGGTTGGGTTCCCTTTTTTATCTGGCGCAACGGTAATTTTTCGCCACGAGAAATCGCCTTTTTCGTAATCGAATGTTTCGCCATCATCGTCGTACAATTGGTAGTCCGACGGTTTGCTTCCGTAGTAACGGATTTCCAAATCGAATTTTTCTCTGGCTTTTGGAGCATGTAACCTTGGCGGCATCATCGGGATAATTCCTCCGTCTTTTACAAACACCGGAATTTTTCCTAATTCGCCATTCACTTTAATAACCTCTCCATTACCAGCCAGTTTGCCGGTGTAAAAGTCGTACCATTTTCCCTCCGGAAGAATCACTTCGCGTTCGGTTTGACCTTTGAACAAAGGCGCTACCAGCAAATACTCACCAGCCATATACTGATTCTTGATTTCTTTGGTGACAGCTTCAGCATAAGGATTTTCGCTCAAGTTGTCGTTTTTTAGTTCCGACACAACTTTTGCACCAAAGCCAGGTTCGAGATTCATTGCCCTGAATGGCGGCGTTCCTTCAAAATGATATTTGGCAAATTCGGAATAGAAATAAGGTATCAGTTGCATCCGGAGCAGTGCGATTTCTTTGACTTCTTTTTCTACTTCAGGAAACGACCAGGGTTTGGTTCCGTCTGACCAGGCATTGATCATGGCCATGGGCGAAAAGCAAACTGTTTGCATCCGTCGAACCCATTCTTCTCCGGTTTTGGAACCACGAACTTCGGGAGTCCAGAGTACACCTGCAAAACTACTGTTAATCAAAGCTGTAATGAAATCTTCATGACTGTAGTAGTCGTTGTAAATGACGTACGGAAACGAGGAACCGCCTCCATTGGAAGCCCTTACCAGTCCAAAAGTGCGGCTGTTTTTCTCGCGATACAGGTCGGTAGTCATTTTCTGAAGCAGCAATCCGTAGGTTTGGCGCAGTTGCTCGGCGCTGTTTCCTGAAGGAAATTTGGCGACATCGGGCCAAAGCCAGCGGTCGTAACCATCGCATTCATCAATTTTATAGCCGCTGACATCTAAACTAATCTGATCTTTTTCCATTTGATCAAGCATAATTTGTTGGGCTGTAGGCAACGTAAGATCAGCAACCACTCCGCCCCAAACGGTATGCGAACCGGTGAATGGCAGAATTTTTTGGTATATGGGCGATTCCGGTGAAACATACGGGTTGGTCCATAAATTCAGGCGGATTCCCATTTCACTCATGGTTTTCACAAAACCGGCGGGATTGGGGAAACGCGTTTTATCCCACTCGAACGTGCAGGGGTACGATTTGCTTTGCCAGCCGGGTTCCAACCCGATAAAGTCGAGCGGATAACCCTTTTCGGCAAACGCTTTGGCTTCTTCCATCACTTGTTCGGCCGTGTAAAGCGATTTTACCCGTTGCGTAAAACCTAGTCCCCAGCGGGGAGGCAGGCACCCGCCGCCATTAAACAGGTTGAAACGGCGCACTGCATCAAGCGGAGTTGGTCCGGCAAACACATAAATTTCGGTTCCGGCTGCCGGAACTACCATTTCAACAGCATCCGAATAGGGTTTCGAAGTCCATTTTTTGTCAGTATTCCTGTCTTTTGGCTCGGGCGCGTCAGGGCTGTCTTTTCGCACGGCAGTTCCGGCGTAAACGGTGATGTAGCGGGCGCTGTTCACAAAAACACCGTATCCTTTGTCCGACACATAAAAAGGAACCGGTGCATGGGTTCGCCCGTTGTCAGTTCCTCCGTAATGATCTACATGCAATTGCAGTATTTTGCCCCGTTGCTGAACTGTCTTGAAATTTAGCCCGAAGCCATAAAGTTGCTCCATCTTAACCAATGGAAATCGGAGAAACGTTTTACCATCCGAAATTTCTGCCGCGATTTCGGTGACCGGCAGAGGAAAGCTGGCTTTACCCAATTTTGAAAGGGCGTCGGTATTGGGCTTTACTCCGGCAGCTTTGAGCAAATCAAATTTATCCGGCACTCCAACGATTGTTTTCCAAACTCCGGGAGCCACTTCTTCCCAAACAGGGTTTTGAGCACGGGTGTCTGGAGATAAAACCAGAAAGAGTATAAATAGTAAGAAGTATAAATTTCTCATGGTATCGCTTGCAAATTAAATCTAATCCAATTCCCCGGTTTTCATTTTTTTTGTTGCTCCTGAAGATTGTCCGTTAACTGCACCCTTCAAGGTAAGTTTAATTACTGAAGCAATTTTATCAGGAGCCTGAACCGGCAAACTGATGGAAAGCCCTTCATCTCCTGAAATAGTCTTCAGTTTTTCTCCCGAGGCCAGCAATTCAGATTTGATCACTTTGTTTTTAAGTCCGGGAATCAGCAATTTGCCGTTTGTTGGCCAATCAAAAACCGAAAAGTACAAAATAGTGTTTCCTTTTTCTTCTTTTTGGGTGCAGCGTCCCCAGTCGAAAGTGCCTATTGGACTGGCTTTCGTTGCGTAAATCGCTTCATTATTTGTTTTCATCCAGGTACCGATTGCTTTTAAAGCATCAACGCTTTGCTCCGGAACTTGTCCCAACGCATCCGGTCCAATATTCAGCAAATAATTTCCACCTTTCGAAGCAATGTCGCAAAGGTTTTGGATCAGCGTTTCCGGAGTTTTCCATTTGCTGTCCCAGCTTTTATAGCCCCACGAGGTTCCCATGGTCATGCAGGTTTCCCAGTCTTTTCCATCGAGTTCATCCTGACCGGGAATTTTCTGTTCCGGAGTTCCGGTGTCACCTGGGAAATTGGGTCGTTTCAACCTGTCGTTAGTAATGATGTTGGGCTGAAGTTTCAGCAAAGCCTGCAATTTTAGGGCATATTCGTCAGTCATGTTGGTTGGAGTGTCCCACCACAAAACGGCCACATCGCCGTAATTGGTCATCAACTCTCTCACTTGAGGAACGGCCACTTTATCAATGTATTCGTCCATCGTGGCGGTCATCTGTGCCGGGTCCCAATGGCCTTTGTTGGCGGCGGTGAAAGCATCAATCCGGGCCGAATCAGGATTTGCCCAACCTTCCGACATTACTTTGCGTGCTACCGAACCTCCGGGATTGTTCCAGTCCTGCGCCTGCGAATAGTAAAAACCCAGTTTCATGCTGTGTTTGCGGCAGGCATTGGCCAGCGCATCGAGCACATCTTTATTGTAGGGTGTAAAATCGACGATGTGAAACTTGCTGGCGTTCGACTTGAACATGGCAAATCCGTCGTGGTGTTTAGCCGTGATGATGATGTATTTCATACCAGCTTCTTTGGCAAGCAAAACGATTGCTTCCGGATCGAATTTTACCGGATTGAATGAAGCAGCATATTTTTGGTATTCGGCAACCGGAATTTTGCAGCGGTTCATAATCCACTCTGCCCCGCCGCGTCGCTGCTGATGGCCGTTATAAACGCCGCCTAACACCGAATATGGTCCCCAGTGAATAAACATCCCGAAACGGGCTTCGCGCCACCATTTCATGCGGGCATCTCTTTCGGTTTGAGCCTGAAGTGTTTGAAAGATCAGTAGAAATACGATCAGGAAAATTGAAAAACGTTTCATTTCAGAATTTTTATTTGTTAAAATTCAGTTTTGCGGGCATTAGTGTTGGGAACGACCATGCAAAATGGTGTTTGGGATAGCAAAGTGGGCGGCTTTTTTCGACATAACCTACATATTCAGGCGCTCCGTAAATGCCGGCCATGGCTTCAAGTAAGTTGCCCGGCCAGCTTGTTGGCGATCCCTGATTCGGATTTTTGAACCATTTCCACTCGTCGGGGTGTTGGTTGTAATAGAACAGGTAATCCAGCGCTTTTCGAACGGAGCGATCACCTTCTTTCAGTTCAAACAGATTTTCTCCTGTTGAATTGTAAATCGCATACATGGTGGCGGTTATTGGCGCCAAGGAGAAATAAGTGTACCAAATTCCGTTTTTCTCGCGCCGGGTTTCTTCGGGCATGTGACCATCGTCGGCGATTTTGTGAAACAGGTCGCTCTTTACCAATCGGATATTTTCAGTCATTTCAGCTTCATTGTCCAATAGTTGCGCGCAAAGTACCGACCCAAACCGGCCCCAGTCGGCCCAATTGTTTTTTCTGGTCCTGATTTCGGTGCACGATTTTAAATATACATTCCGAACCCAGGTGAAAAATTTCTCACGATCGGTTGATTCCCAATTTTTATAGTTCAGGAGTAGTTCCGCAGCCATAATCATGCCGGTTCCGGAGTAGGCCATCACCAGCGGACCATCAAAATCCGAATATTTCTCATTGAGGTTTGCCCAGGCCATTAGGAACCCAAGTGATCTTTCCGCGTATTTTTTATCGCCCGACAATTGATAAGCCAGCGCGCAGGCATAAGCATCGAACGAATCGGACTGAAAACCTGCCGAATTTTTTCGGTGCATTGCCGGATCAATGTAATAACCCGGAACCTTGAAATCCGCCAACGCGTGGTATTCGTGCATTCCGGCAGTGTCGGCTTTGCCAATCAATTGCCTGTATGCATCGAAAGTTGGTTGGCTTTTGGCTTTGATGAGTTTCTTCACCGACTCAATTTGTTTTGCCGGATGCATTCCGCCCGGATGCTCGTAGGCAAAGGCTGAGAAATTGAATAACAGCGCAAGTAAAAAGAGGATCGAATAAATTTTTTGTATCATAGTTGGTTAGGTTTAATTTTTTTCATTTGGTATCCAAACCCCTTTGTTTCCCTGCCAAACCCATTTTCTATGGGTGTCCGACATTTCCTGTTCAGGGGCATTTTTTCGGTGGGCTTTCCACATGGCAGTTACAAACGGATCGAAAGTTTTGGTTTCGCCGCCCGGCCTTTTGCGATTTCCGCGCGCTTCCTGGTACGGATCGTCTTCGCGCATCCAGCGCTCAATGTAATCGAAGTGCGCGTCGTGCCCCCAAAGCTTGATGGCTTTCATATAGCGGGCAGCCAGCGCGGTTCCGGTCCACGCAACCGCATTGCAGCACACCCGGTAGCTTTCCGAAGTTTTGTCCCATTTCTCCCATTGGTCGGGCGATTTTTCCTCGTAGGTGTCGCGTTTGCCGTGATGCATAATCATTTGCCACAGCGCAGTTTGCCCGAACCAGCCTTTTCCGTAGTAAGTTTGTGTGTCTTCCTGAAAAAAAGCGGTCTCCGGAAGTTCGGTTAGTTTTGGATTTCCGAGCATGATGCTTGCAAAAAGAATTGGCCATTTTCGTCCGCTCGAATGTCCTCCACCTTCGTTCCAGTAGCCGCCATTCATGGCTATTCCGTACAAATCAATTCCTCTCTGAATTAATTCAACGGTTAGTTTTTCCTTTTGCTGTTGAGGAACATCGAGGCAAAGCATTAAACTAGCGATGGAAACCAACCGCGCATGTTCGCGCCCATAATTAGGACCGTTTTCGTTCGGAACCAATTCCTGCTGCGACCAGCTCATCAAATGGTCGATCCACGGACGCTGAAAATAGCGCTCAAATTCTTTCCACGACGGAACTTCGCCTGCCGATTGAAGTGCAGGCAGAAAATCCCAGTGAATATTACGGACAAGAAATATCGGTTTGACCGTTCCCACATAGGGCGGACGAAAAGCATCTGCCGGAGGAACTGCTTCGAGACAAGTCAGCACTGCCGCGGTTTTCATCACCGTCTGGCACTTGTATTCGCCTTCCCATAGTATGTTTTTGCAGAAATTATCGACCGGAAGTGAAGTATTACTAATCGATGAAATGAGTGATCGATTCGACTCCAGTTTCAAAGGTAGTTTCACGCATCCATTGAGATCAAAAGCTCCGGCGCGCGAGTCGTAACTCTGTTTGTAGCCAGCTTTCAGCACAATGGCAGAGCCGTTGCGCATAGCGGTATCGGTTTTCAGGCTGGTATCGTTCCAATGATTGATTTTGATATTCGATTGATCAACCGATACCGGTCCGGGTTCAGGAGTAATTTTTACAATGGTAGCTGGCCCAACTACCCACCAGTCGCCTGTGACAAACTGTCCTGTCTGCATGGGTTTGTCGAACTCCCAGATAATTCCGTACTGGCTGATTTCTTTCCGGAATTCTACCGGAACTGGCAGGCTGATTGCGGAAAAGGCAATCAGAAGAAAGAAAAAAGAAGCGATGAAAAGTTTTATTCTGTATTTTGTCATATCTGCGTCTTGTTTATTGATGCCAGAGGCATTAGATGTAAAGATACAAGTTCATTTTTTAGGTCTGAAAGACCGGTATATTATAGCCTCCCGAAATAATCGGGACAAGCACGGTAGAGTTTCGGGAGGAACGATCCGAAACGCCGCCCTGGGTAAGAAATGCGGAAGAAAAATCGTCCGCGAGAATTCGATTATCAAAACAAATATTCTCTTTCGGACGGAATTGGGATTCATGCCTTTTCGTCCGGCACATTACAATTATCTCAAAAAACATTATCGCGCGGACGATTTTAAAACCCGTTCCCAAACCCAGGGCGACACTCCTCCGTCGTTTGCCCTGGGCTAGTATATGCCGTCCTTTCAGGACTGAAAAACCAAATTTATCCATCACTTCTTTACCAATTCCATCAAAACCGTTTTTCCGGCTTCATCGCCTTTGGGCAAACTGACCTTCAGGATTGAATTGCCTTGCGACGATGATACACTGCAAGCCGGATTCGCTGATTGGTAGTTTCCCTTCAAAGTTAACTGAATCTGACCACGTTTCTGTGTTGGATCAGATATAGATACCGACAGCCCATTCTTCTCTTTTTTAACCATTAGCACAGCAGGCTGATCGGTCTCGATTCCACCAAACAATTCTGTTTTTCCGGCCTGATAAAATACCATTCCTCCCCATTTTTGGTCGGATGAAACTACGGCCTGTATGTTGTTTTCGTTTTTCGCTATCAGGAACGATGGTTTTGCTTCCAGTTGCTGCATTTTGGCTTTGGTTGCTTTGGGAACCACAACGTATGCATACGATTGATTCGATGGATTGGCTCCATGTTCGAACCATAATTTGAAGATTCCGGATTTGATTGGTTCATCTTTGTACATCGCAGCTACTTTGTGCCACGATCCGGTTACTGTTTTGGTTTCCAGCTTTAGATTTCCACCTTCAGGAAAAAAGTAGCCAGTCTGATCGTGCAAAATCCATTTTGGAGTGATTGTTTCAGACGATTCGGACGGAACCGATTTTTCTGTTTTTGTTTTTACAATTACCTCCCCATTCAGGAACGATTGGTTGACTGAAGTTGTCACCGGAATACCTGATTCAGCAGTGATTCCAGCACCCAGGCACACGATCTGGTCGTTGAAAATGAACCATGCTTTTTTTGCGGAAAGTCCGTTACGATTGTAATCCATCACGGAAACACCGTTTTTGCCATCAGAAACTCCGCCCACAAAATCACTCTTGATACGATATCCGGCAGCAGTCAAAACAGGTAATTCTTTATCGTCTTGCTGAGTGGTTGTTCCCGGAATTTTCTTCCAGTCCCAATACGGAAAAATGTTTTCGTACTCTTTCCCAGACTGATAAAGGTATGTGGCCCCATCGCCCATGTAATAGCCCTGAAGGTTTTCGGAGTTGCAGGATTCGGCTCCAATTACCCTTTCCGAACACATTTTTACTGAAAAATAATAGTCGGGAGTGCGCTTAACCTGGAAATCGGAGCGCCAAAAATGTTTGTTACCAATCAGGTTTTCGTATTGATTTGCCTTTTTGTAGGCATTGCCATTGTCAGGATCGAGCGTTTCCATCTGACTGAAATTGCGTGCCAGACTGCGTGCTTTTCCGGTTTGCGCATTCACAAATAACTGCCGTCCGCAGGCGCTGATGTCCATCTGGTTTTTCCAGGTAATCCATTGTTGACCATCGATCAGGTAGTTGCGCAGAATGCTCATTTTTGACTCGTCGAAGTAATACGGAGTATTCCGAAGCAGTCGGATCCATTTAATCATATCGCCCACATAGGCCAGGCCATAGTTGCCAAATTGGATTTGTGGACCATGCTGATGAAACGATCCGTCGGGCTGAATGCCTTCGCCCAAACTAACTTTCATTTCTTCCTGAATGGCATTTGCGGCTTTCCTGATCATATCCGAATTTCGCTGAAGCACTGATTTCATCAACACATTGCCCGATTGCCACACTTTATTTTGTCCAGTCATACCAATTTTGGAACGGTCCAGGATTTTGATGCCTTTGGCCATTTGTTCCGGTGAAAGTTCATTTTCCATCAGAATCAGGGTTGGGGCGAGTTGCATCGGAACGCCGATTTCGGGATACCACCAGTTGGGGCACTGAAAATCGTTGTCGAGCCAGTAATTGAGCGCCAAATGGATTTTTGCCAGCAACTTTGGATCGTGGTAAAACGCTGAACCGGATTTTTGCCAGGCTTTTGCCATCGTCTGAATATAGCTAAGATGTGTGGCAGGCTCCCAGCTTCCCCGCTGCTTACTTTGGTAAGGAATGTGTGACCAGGCGCCCTGTTCATTCATGCGGTCAACCAGCTTTTGAAGAGTATCGGTACCCAACGGCCCACCCAGCAACTCGTTCAGAATATTTTGGTGTAATTGAGCCAGATCGGCCGGATAATCAGTTTCCTGAGAAACAGGCAACTGACTGTGAAGCAATGTTCCGAATGAACTATGATCCCAATGAAAACCTTCGGGCCGGATTTTATCCAGTACTAATTTGGTATATTTCATTTCCAGACCTATCCGGTCGTGATAATGATGGTAAATAATTTCGTAAACCGGCCTGAAATTTCCACGGCCTTTTTCTGAAATTACCGGATGCAGATTTTTGCCAAACAGATCGGCTACCGGTTGATACTCCACTTCTTCTCCAAGATTATATCTGACCGTGTATTCAAAACCCAGCGCCACGCGGTTATCAAACGCTCCAAAAAGGTCATCGCCCTGTTTCCAGGCAATCTCGCACAAATCGGCGAGGTACCCAAGTCCAAGTTGTGTGTGTTGCTGGTCGCGTCCACTTTCCTGACATTGACCCGATTTGCCGATGTAATTGGGAATGGCTCCGTTTGAATGTCCGTTTTTGGCATACTCCACCGCTCCTTTATACAGCGCAATATCATCCAGAAAAATACCGATACACATGGTTGTCGCAATCATAGAAGCATCCCAGTTTCCGTTGGCTTGTGGTTTGTAATTCCTGACCAGCGGGTAGTAAACCGTTTTCAGCATTTGCTCAAACTGAAGCTGGTCTTTTTCGTCCCATAGTTTTGACGTATGCCTGATAATTTCAGCTGCATTGCAAAATTTGTAACCGGTGATGCCGGCCAGCAATTGCATATCCGATCCTGAAATGGATTTCAGGGTATAGGACCATGCATTCAGGATTTCGATTGCTTTCTCTGCATATTGTTTTTTCCCGGTGAGTGCCCATTCAAGTGCCTGAATGTAGGCAGCCTGCGAATCATTTCCCAAATCTCCGGCGCCAATATTGGGATTGTTGTATGAACCACGAATGACGTCGGCCATAGGTTTTGGTTGCCATTCAGGTTTGGCATGATTGTCGGATTGAAGTAATTTAAACGATGAAGTCCAAGGTTCTTCACCAGCTTTGAGCTTCTTTTTGATGAAGTCAAGTTCTGCCTTTGAATTCAGCATCCCCGGATGAACCAGTTGTGTCTGACCGGTAAAACTGGTAAAGAGGGCAAAAAAAATCAAAATGATTGTTGTTTTCATATCGATAATTTTATTTCCACTCTGAGAGTGGTTGAATATTGGTAGTATTGGTGATTAAGCCGGGCCATTGCGGAACCAGTAAAACTGCAACTGTCACATTGCCGGTAGTGGCCGGAACTTTGGCCAGTAAACGGCTAACCCCAGTATTTAGCTTTTGTGGAGCGACCTGCTGTGCCGATTCGGATTTAAATTCAGCATTTTCAGGTGACAGAATTTTAGCAGTCATTTTTTGTCCGCCCAAAGTAAGTTCAGCCTGTTTGGAATTGATGATCTGAATTGCGGCATCGGTCGTCATTCCCCAAACCACTTCAGCAGATTTGGTCAGTACAAATTCATCCTGAATCAGAATAGTTTTGCGTTCGTCAACCACTTTCATTCCCCGCAGCGCAGCGCTTGCAAAATCATTGTATGCTCCGGTAAAATCGAGTACTACAAACGGTTCTGCAACGCCTTCGCCATGTTTGATGAATTTTGACGTGGCATCTTCGCGCTGATTCTGACCATTCAGTAGCGGTACATTGTGACTGATTGACTGAAGCCGGTAATAGGTGTAACGTTTGCTCCCGAAATAGTCAGGAAGGTTGTAATCGTCGGACCCCAGATCGCGCGCCCATCGGACTCCGAGAGCATCCAATTCAAAATTTCCGAGATCGAGGTGAGCATGGTTCACTTTGTTGTAACCGGCTTTCAGGCCAATCCACAAAGCATTCGGGTCGGTCCACGAACTTCTGGAAAAATACAGCGAAACTGATCCGTCAAAAAACTTGTCCAAATCGCGTTTGGCAGCCGAGTTGGCATACGGACGAAACCAAATTACATCAAAAACATTGGCTGTGCGGGTTTCGAGCTGATCAATCACAAAATCAGAAAAATGATTGTTGTTGAAAACACCGGCAAGCCATAAATCGGGATGCGGTGCACCGAGTTTCGACTTCTCTCCGGCATCTGCATAATTGAGCATATATCCGGTTGGTCCGGCTGAATAGATGGGGAAATAGCCGGTCAGGTTCATGCCCGGAAGTTTTGTCAGATTGAAATCACTTCCCAAAGCGGTTTGCATGGCTGAAATTCCGTAAGCAGTATAATCGGTGGCATAACCCCAGTAGCCGGGGCCTTCTCCCCAAACGCCATCGGGACCATAATTTTTCAGGGCAAAAGGTAAATATTCGATGGCTTTCGGAACAATTGACAGCGCGATATCCGGATCGGTTTCGGCAACTGCCAGCGCTCCGATGGTCAAACCGCTGTTGCAAACCTGGTTCCAGTTGTGATCAACTTTTGCCCACCATGCATTGCTGGCATAAGCTTTTCTGCCTTCGTTCAATCCCAGTTTGATCAATCCCGCTTTTATCTGATCGCGGCTTAGCTGATCCATTTTGTTGTAAAGCCAGTCGTAACCAATGGCTACTGCATGAGTCATTTCGGCCACATCCAGAAAATGCGAAGGATTCCAGTCGGCAAAAGCGCAAACATTTTTCATGTTGGCAACGGCAGCGGCGAGGTACTTCGGATTGTCCGTCCAGCGGTATGCAAAAGCGAGACTATAGACGCGGTTAAGGCATTCGCGGCTCTTGTCCAACAGGCGTGGGCCAATCAAAACATGTTGAATCGGTGATTTAAAAATATCCTTGTCAGCCTGGGCAACCACATCGGCTGCATATTTTTTCAGTTTTGCATCGGTGTTGCTCATGGTTTTTAATTCCTGAAGCCGGGCATCTGTCAGCAACAACCGTGGATGTTCTTTCTGAAGTGTTTTCAGAATTCCGGTTAACTCAATTTCAGGTTCAGGAACAGGTTTAGCCTCGGTTTTTTCGCAGGAAGGCAAAACTA
>DAITNH010000043.1:0-24500 GCA_036834745.1 Prolixibacteraceae bacterium | reverse complement strand
CTGCCGAATTTGTCTTCTTCGCGCAATTTAGCCACCTCAAAACTCAGGTACTTTATTCCGTTCACTACGAACACGGCTTTTTCAAGTCCTTCAACTGGAATCACGATCTTAATGATGTCGAGGCTTTTCTACTTGTGTTTCTTTTCCGCCATCAATGTCGCTAATGATGGTGTGCAGCTTGATGTTCATTAATTCAAATGCCCTTTGCATCCGGTTCAGGTAGGTCGATGATGTTTTACCAGATTCTTCCGGTGGCGGACCATGCTGCGCAAAGTGCGGATCATACTGTCGGGCTGAAAACTCGCGGTGAGCAATCCACAGCTGTGTAATTTCTGTATCCATTCGGCATCGCTTTCGTCGTCTTTCCAGCCAGTCACATTTTTTACATGTTTGGCATTGACCAGATAAACTTTAAAACCATATTCCTGCAACAAAAGAAACAACGACACTCAATAAACCACGGTACTCTCCATCGCGATTGGGGTCACACCGTTTTGTTTCAGGCACTTTGCAATTGAATGCAAATCTCTGGTGAAACATCCAAACACCCGTATTTCCAGTTGCTCCGAATTAATCGGGTAGGCTACCATCATTTCTGTATCAGAAACATCGATGCCTGCTGCCGTTGGATTGATTTCTGTCAATTGTGAAATCCGTTTCACCTTTTCATTTTTCGTTTTACTTTTACTCATAGTTTTTAGTTTAAGCGTTTAATATTGCCCCGTGCCTGTTGGTCTTTGGGAGTTTTTAATTCTCTTATACGGCATCCAACTGCCAATTGGGACTCATAAAACCATACAGAACCAGACTATTTTTTGATATCAATATATCATAGATATAACGGTTTACACTGCATGGGGCAACACTTAAATTTAGAACGTTTTCATCAAGTTATTCTATTTGGGGCCATATTTCCACGTATAATGAGGAACTATTTTATGATTATCTTAGAACAGATGTCACACTTACCTTGCTAAGTTTTACACCATTTTCAAAGACTGCTGCCTTAATAGTTCCCGGAAGGTTGATTTTGAAAGGATTGTTATATACTGGTGACCTTTCGGTGGGTTCAGCGCTATCAATAGTATAGTGAATATCAGGCTGATAACTATTAGTTCTAAGAGTAATTAATGCAGTTCCATTAATGCTATCTTTGACAGATGTAAAAGTAACATTCATGGCACTCTTTGAATAATTTATACCTGCGTTATCATAGCGTATATATTGCACTTCCATCCGACGTTTAAAATCCTCCCAGTTTTTCAATTTTGGATCCGTCCACCCAACTTCTGCCAAGGCAGCCGCACGCGGGAAACTCATATATTCAACTTTTTCTGGTGAATGTATAAATTCAGACCAAACGTTAGCCTGAACTCCCTTTATAAAAATCGCCTCCTGAGCATTTAACTCTGCGGGCACCGGTTCATAGGAATACACCTTTTCCAATGTTACTAATCCGCCAAATGCTACAGGTTCATGATATGGTTCGCCTTGGTAATAATCAAAATAAGCATAATCAAAAGGTGACATCACTACATCGTGATGTTGTTTGGCTGCTGCTATTCCTCCTTGAATGCCACGCCATGACATTACAGCAGCGTTGGGAGCAATTCCGCCTTCAAGTATTTCATCCCATCCAATGATCCGTTTATTTTTTGTCAGAAGGAAATTCTCTATTCGCCTGATGAAATAACTTTGTAATTCATGTTCATCTTTTAACCCTTCTGCTTTCATTCTTGCCTGGCATTTCGGGCATAATTTCCAACGATCTTTCGGACACTCATCTCCTCCAATGTGAATAACCGGGCTTGGAAATAAGTCTGCTACTTCTGTTAAAACGTCTTCCAGAAATTGAAAAGTGTGCTCATTCCCCGCACAATATACATCCTTTTGGATATTCCAAAATAATGGCATTTTGAAAGGGCCACCGGTACATGATAATTCCGGGTATGCAACTAAGGCAGCCAGTGTATGTCCCGGCATTTCAATTTCAGGCACAATATTTACGAATCGATCTTTCGCATAAGCTACAACCTCACGGATTTGATCCTGGGTGTAAAATCCACCATGAGGATTCTGATCAACCTGGCTGGTAGCCCGGTCATACTGTGTTGCTTTACGCCATGCACCTATTTGAGTGAGTTTGGGATATTTCTTGATTTCTATTCTCCAACCCTGATCTTCCGTTAAGTGCCAGTGAAACGAATTCATCTTATGCATGGCCAGGTAGTCAATATACTTTTTGATAAAATCAACCGAATAAAAATAGCGGCCAACATCCAGCATCATGCCTCTCCAGCCGAAACGCGGTTTATCGGTAATCTCGACGCCCGGAATAAGATATCGGATTTCATTATGAGCTGCTGATTTAACAGGCAGCAATTGAAACAATGTTTGCATTCCATAAAACACTCCGGCTGGGTGTAAACTTTTTATAATAACCTTTTCAGGACTGACTGATAAATTATACCCTTCTGTTCCAAGTGTATTTGATGCATCATTTTGTGTTAAAAAGATTGCATTCCTCATCGCATTACCGGGCTTTTCATTGACACTTATATCATATCCTGTTTCAATCTTTAATTGTGCGGACAGCATTTCCCCAATTTTTTTCAAACTGTTGTTGTTGCCGTCAACATAGATCTTAGTCTTCTTTCCAATAATGAAATTTCCTGGTGTTTCCCTCACCGACAATGGTTTAGGAATAATTGATAATTGCTTATCAAGTCTCTGGTTCGGCTGTGCAAAAATTGAACTTACCAGATATAGCAATAGAAAGCTTAATATTAATTTCTTAGGTAGCATTGTCATGATATGAATAATTATATGTTGTTGTTCAGAAAAATAAATTTATCTGCAAATTAGCTTTTAAAACCTGTAGCGATCTTGCTTTTCGAAATCACACAAAAGCGATTTCCTGTTCAGTCGCCAACACCGTTGTCTTTTGCAGTGTATAACTACTGATTAGGAATAGATATCCTTCCTGAATTAATTTGTTTGATCAAATCAACCTCATTCTGCAGGTACGGTGTTCCATCTTCTTTAAAAATGTCATGAAACCACTCCACCGGCTGCCCACCATCAGGATACGGCTTATCCCATGCATAAATGGTATTTGTTTTTCCGGAAACCAAACCCCAATTTATGGCCCCAACGTTTTCCCGTTTTAACATTGGAAGAATGTTGGAAAACCGGCTGTTTAATGTTCGTGCCATGTATTCGGTACAAATAAGGGGTCTGCCATGGGTCCGTAATAGATTGATTATATTTTGATGGATCTTTGGCTCCTGGTAATCGTGGTAAGTTATAATATCCGAATTTAATGCCTGAAATTCATTGAATTCTTTAAAACTCCAACTCCACAACCCGGCACTTATTGGCTGCTCAGGGTTGACTTCACGTGCCCACGAAAAGATCTTTTTCAAGAGTGGTAATGTAGTCGTTAGCTTGCCCGTGTTCCCAGGTTCGTTGTATAAATCCCACAATAAAACGCGTTTATCTTTGGCAAAATGGCTCATCACATCTTTTACATATCGCTCAAGCAAAGGAAAATTTGTTGAATCTTTTGAAGCGGGATCGCCCGGATCCTGTATCCACCCTGAATTATGAATTCCTGGTTTAGGCATTGGTTGTGTACCGGCATGACCCACTTTATTCCAACAGTCATCAAAAAATACAAATATGGTCTTGATCTTGTGTTTATCTGCAATACTTAAATATTGCCCAACCCGTTGTTTAAATCCTGCGGTGTCTTGTTTCCATGCCAGGCTATGTAGATAAACCCTCATGGTATTAAAGCCAATATTTTCTGCCCAACCCAATTCCCGGTCAATCGTTTGGGGATCAAAAGTTGATTCCTGCCACATTTCGAGTTGATTAATTGCCGTGCTTGGAATAAAATCTGAGCCGGAAATCCACTCTTGTTGTTTGTACCAATTTTGTGCTTTGTCTATAGTCCACCTTTTGCTGATTTCGGTTTTCCGATGAATCATCGTCTGAAGCCGGGAAACAGGAATTTGAGCTAAATAAATGCTTGGTTTACCCTGGTGACCCGAATAGTAGGAAAAGTATAATATATCATTGTAAATGAGCATTCCGGGATAACTGCAATCACCTTTAGCCGGAAATTCAAAAACTTGCCTGAATTTGCCCGTTGAATCTGAAACTAAAAGTCCTGTTAGCCAATCCCCCTTTTTGGAAAAAGTTCTTGTTCCAATCAGCATTTCTCCGCCCGGAGCAAAAATAAACTTAGGACCGCCTAATTTAAATCCCGTATGAACCCAGTTCCATTTTTTAAATGGGAAACTGCTTTCTCCATACATGCCATCTTCATTTTTACCTTCACGCCTGACCAGTAAAGCAAGCTTTCCTTCCGGTGTAATGTTTAATGCTGTTTCATTTGGCGAACCTTCAACTTCCAAATGAGTTACAAGTGAATAATTAACTCCGTTTTTTGATTCAACCAGATAGATTTTAGTATGACTTGTTCCTTTTTCCAACTGGTAAACTACTCCGTAAGCCATGTCCTTAAACCATGTTATACGCCACAACCAATTCAGTTCAGAATTAATTTTTTTATCATATTTAACCGGTTTTGGTTCTGAAAATGAATTCTTCGTTAGATCAAAAAACGATACCTGACCATGTACATTGGCTATTTTAACACCATCGTATAATGATCCGGACATAAGCAACATCAATTTTCCAGACGGAGTAATGCTCAGACTTGGGTCGCGAAGGTCATATCCTTTTTTATCAATGAGGGCAAATGATTGCCAGTTTTCACTATCAGTTGAACTAAGCACACGTATCTTGCCAAAATCAGCAGTGGTCCTTACTGCATGGGAATCTGCTTCCCGAAAGGTGCAATAGAACTTTCCTTCAAACCTGATTAGATCGGTGAATGCATTGTGGGGCGCTTTATCCCATATTTTTTTTACCGAAAAAACTGATTCCTGCGAATTAGAATTGAAACTAAATATCATTAAAAACGGAATGATAAAAAGCAAGATCAACTTTAGATTTAAACTAGGAAATTTATGCATAACGAATTGTTAAATAAATTAAGGAAACTGAAATATCCATTCCAGATGAAACAAACATCTTGCTGAATTAATTTTTAAGGTGTCGGTACAAAGTGAGGATGAAAATATGGTTCGAAGTGGATTCCTCCATGCCTGAGAGTTCTATAAGAACGAACAGATGTCCAAATATTTTTGAGTAAAATAATCTCCTAAAATACATTTCAGAAATCAGTTCGCACATCTACAGCTTTATCAAGAATAATATTTGTTAGCATGGGCACAATGCTGACAAATGCCAGCATTGTGCTTAAAAATTCATGCCTCGATACTCTCTAAATCTTATTTTTAAGTTCTGGAATTTAGTTATAACCTGGATTTTGTTTCACTTTTGGTTCCATACTTAAAACGGAATTTGCAATGGGAAACAATAAAAGATAATCCTGACCTGTTCTGCTTTTAAGATTGGGGACGAGGTCAAATGCTTTCCCAAACCTAACCAAATCCCACCACCTTTTGCCTTCATAGACAAACTCAAAAAGCCTTTCCTGCAGGATTACGGTGTCATTTTGTTCTTTAGTACCAGAGACAAAGCCATGTGATGCATTGTTGATGCCATAAGCACGTTGTCTTATCAAATTCATCTCAGTTGTGGGATCTTGATTCAGTGCGTTTTTAACTTCAGCTTTCAGTAACAATACATCGGCGTATCTGTAAAGTACCACATCACTCAAAAAAAGTCGGGTGCCTCCTGTCAGCAGTCCTTGTCCTTTTAAGCACAACGTTGAATAAAAAGTAGAATCGGCAGCCGTTTTATAGGTATATATTTCATGGAAAGATGCTTTCTTTCTTGTGTCATCATCCGTGAACTGTTTCCGAACCAGTTCTGTTAAGACTAAAAGTCCTTGTCCACTACCCACTGGTTGAATCAGATTTTTGGTTTTTTCATTAATGGTCTTTGGAATAGCACTAGTAATGATCCACATGTTCTGGAATAAATTATTGGCTATGCCATCCAAATCCTGAAATCTGATGCTCATTAAAACTTCTTTATTTCCTTTACCAGTATATTCGAACAGACTAGCAAATTTTGGCAGCAAAGCGACGTCAGCATTTGAAGCCTCGTTCAATGAACTCAGGGCTGTATTGAAATCCTGTTCTCCTCCATCGAGTCTTTTCCCGGTCCAAAGATATACATCGCCTTTAAGCGTATTGGCAGCAGCTTTTGACCAGTAATATCTACCGGAAGTGAAATTATTATTGGGGAAAAGTTTAATCGCATTATCAATATCACTTTTTATCAATGTAAAAACTTCGACTTGTGAAGATCTTTCCTTTACAGTGATTTCTGCGTCAGAACTTTCAGTTGGTTCGGTTCGTAAAACCAAATCTCCCCAGATTTTTGTCATAACAAAATATACATAAGCCCTCATAGTATATGCCTGGGCTAAAATATTATTTTTCGAACTCTCTGAAGTAAACGTAATGCCTGGAACATACTTTAATATCAGGTTTGCGCTATTAATAATCTTATAGAATCCACGCCAGTCAGAATGGTTAGGCTGGTCTCCACTTAAATCATTCACAAATAAGTTATGCCCTCCGCTGCCATAAACTCCGCCCTCGAATACTTCGCTTCTTTGCTCTCCGACAACATAAATAGCCTCTGACATTGACCTGAGATCTACATACATTCCATTAAGTGCCCCAACTGCACCATCTTCTGTTTTCCAAAAAGAATTAGTCGTTATTACACTTGTTGGAGTCACATCCAAAGTCTCTGTACAAGACGGAACTATCGTTCCAATTATTAATATTAACAGAATTATACTTAGTTTTTTCATGATTTTTAATATTAATTAAAATGAAATATTGGCGCCAAAAATTATATTTTTTGGCATCGCATAACGCCCATTATCCTGACCACCATCTTCAGGATTTAAACCAAGATAATTAGTGAAATAATGCAGGTTATTTCCTGTAATATTAAACCTCAGGTTACTGACATTTATCTTTTTCAAGAATTTAGCGGATACGTTATAGCTTAATGTCACTTCTCTGACTGCCAAGAAATCTCCTGATTCCTGATATTCTGAACTTCCGGAGGTGCTTGTGCCATTAAAAACATTTCGCTGAGTCCTCTCTCCACCCCAATAATATCTGGGCATATCTGTAATATCACCTTGTTTTTTCCATGACCTGTCAACCATCCTTTGTGTAAGATTACCATCTGCATAAAGGTTGCCATCAAGAAACTCTCTGGCATAATTGAAGATCGTATGTCCCGTAGTATAGTCTAAACGGATATATAAATTTAGATTTTTGTAGCTCAATGAATTTGTAAAACCACCTGTCCAAACCGGGAAAATGTTGCCCATATATATCTTGTCACGCGAATCGATCAATCCATTTTTATCCACATCAAGGTATTCAACATCACCTCCGAATTGCTTTTTATTTGCCCCCACAATATATGTTGCTACCGGACCTGCTAAAGCCGCTTCATCGGTAGGATAAATCCGCACCTGCTGACGGTCATATACCTGCCCCAGTGGTTGTCCTTCCTGTATTCCTCCCAACCAGGCGTAGTCTCCTATTTTAGGATCCCATACATTATATCCTCCTATACGGTTATTTTCTGTACCGTTTGGAGGCAGTTTTAATACTTTATTTTTTGTTTTTGAGGCGTTAAAGGAAATATCCCATTGAACATCAGATGATGCAGGCAATATTTTAGCCCCTAATTCAATTTCAAATCCTTTGTTTTCGAGACTTCCCAGATTGGTAAGTACACTCCCAAAACCTGTAGAATGAGGTAAAGACAAACCTGTTAATAAGTTATCAGTAACTCTGCGATAATAGTCAATCAAAAAGGTCACCCTGTTTTTGAAAACACCAATATCCGCTCCCACATCAAAGGTCTTTGATTGCTCCCATTTCAAATTCGTGTTTGGAATAACTGTATTTTGAATGGCAGCTGCTCCTCCATATTTTGCTCCTACCCCATATTCACCCTGAGCAGTAAAGTCACCGAGACCAGCGATATTCCCATTAACACCATAGCTTCCCCTTAGTTTTAAACGGAAAAGGTCTGTTGGTAATACTTTCCAAAAATTTTCTTTATAGACATTCCATCCAACGGATGCCCCAGGGAAGAATCCCCATTTGTTTTCATCTCCTAAATTGGAAGCCCCGTCATATCTCATATTCAATGAAAAGAGATATTTTTTCTGATAATCATAATTTATTCTACCAAAGTAACCTAAAATAACCTGATTTGAAATATAACTACTTACAGATGTAGCCTCACCAGATGCATTAAGTGTCGGGATTAAATCAGTGGAAGCGTTGCGTCCATATGCACTCAAAGTGGATCGTTCTCTTCCAAAATAGGAAATACCTGCTTTAGCATCCAGGTGATGATCCGTCAAAAAAGATTTGATATAAGAAAACACTCCATCTGCTTGTGTTTGCCTCCATTTCGCATTTTGAGCACTGGCATAACGTGTAGTCACATATGAAAGGGGACCATTCCAAAATCCTGGCTGAAAAGCATAAGAATCGCCGGTAGAATTATACATAGACACCTGCGGATCAAAAGAAAGACCAGGCAAAATTTCCCAATGAGAACCGATTGTAATGGTTAATCTTTCATTGGAGTTTTTGTTGAGTCTGTTATTCTTATAATATACTGGATTTCCTATGGTGCTGTTAGTTCCTGGTGCGAGTGATCCATCTTCAAATGTATATTTTGCTGTTGGAGCTAATCCTGCATTCCGGAAAAATGTTACATCAGCACCGGAATAGGGAGCATTATCATGAGCATTTGAAAATAAGACACGTGAAAAAAAACTCAAATTATCTTTGACTTTAATGTCTCCATTTAAATTAAAACTAAGCCGATCATAATTGGTAGTGATAACTGTTCCCTGAGAAGTTAAATACCCAATTCCTGCATTAAATGTAGCTTTTTCATTTCCTCCGGATATTGATAAATTATGATTATTTGAAATGCCTGTCTGGTATGTAAGAGCCTGAAAATCGGTATCTTTAAATATCAGTGTTTTAGTTGGATCTGCCGGATCTGGCATACTTTCCCATCCCTCTTTTAACTTATGCTCATTTTCTGCTGTAAGATACTGTGTAGTAAAGGAGGTCTTATTTGTCAGATCATTACCTGTTCCGTATCCCATAGGTAAAGTTAATCTGGTGGCATTATTACCAAATTTAGGATCGGCAAACACCCCTAACCTGTTCATGGTTAAATAGTCCCGGGCATTGGCTAATTCATATAATTTCCCAGGTTTTGACAAGGTCAGATCGTATGAATAAGTAATACGAGTCTCATCTGGTTTCCCTGACTTAGTTGTGATAATTACCACACCATTGGAGCCTCTTGCTCCATAGATAGAAGTTGAAGCTGCATCCTTTAAAACCTGCAATGACTCTATATCATCAGAATTGATATCATTCATGTCCGTACGGATTACCCCATCAATAATGTATAACGGAGAAGCTCCATTTGGATTATTAATCGAAGTCCCTCCACGAATTACAATCCGTGGAGCAGCACCAGGCTGTCCTGATGTACTCTGTACACGAACTCCCGACACAGTTCCCTGCAAAGCAGAAGCAGCACTCGCATAAGTAACATTTTCCAAAACTTTGGAATCAAGTTTGGAAATAGAAGTTGTTACAACTTCTCTTGACTGCTTTCCATAGCCAATTACCACCACTTCATCCAGTCCCACTAAGTTTTCGGATAGGGTTATGTTATAAAGATTACTGGAACCAATTTTTATTTCCTGTGAATTCATTCCCACAAACGAGAATACTACCGTTTTTGCTTCGGAATCAACCTGCATGACAAAGTTTCCTTCCGTATCGGTGATTGTTCCGGTAGTGGTGCCTTTCACAACAATTGAAACTCCGGGTAAAGGGTTTCCATTTGATTCGGTCACTTTCCCTTTTATTTCCTTTTTCCCAGGTTGTTGTTCATCCAGCAAAGGAATAACAGCTTTTTCTTTCAAAATGATTTGCCTGTCGCGTATCTCATAAGAGATTTTGGTTTGCTCACAGAAACTGTTTAAAACATCCTCGAATTTGGCTTCTTTGAAATCACCTGAAATCTTCTTCGAAAAATCGAAGATATTGTCCTTGTACAGGAAAATGTAATCAGTCTTTTCCTCGATGGTTTGCAGTACATCACGAATATCGGTTTTGTCAAAACGAACCGTTAAACGGACCTGTGAGAAACTGTTTCCAAATGTCACACACACGATAAACAATAGAATTGCTGTAAGTTTCATCTTTCTGATTTGTAATCTAATCTCATCCCCATACGGGAACCTGACTTCTCGTTTTTTTTTCATAAATTTGAACCGTTAAATGAACCGTTAATAAAAAAAATTTAACACGCGGGACTGGTAAGTGCTGGAACACTTGCCAGTTCTTTTATTTTAATATTGCATAAGTGCCATCTTCATTCTTAATAATATTTACTGATGCAGTCCGGGCAATCCTTTCGAGGACTTCATTCCTGTCTTCTTTTAATTCCAATTTTCCCGAGATTTTTAAAGTCCCCAGCATCGGATCATTGAATTTGAAACGGATATTATAAAACCTTTCCAATTTTCTTACAATACGGTTCAGGTCAACGGTTTCAAACTTCATCATTCCTTGGGTCCAAAGAATATAGTCTTCCACATTCACCGTATTTACTGTAATTTCCCGGGTTTCCCTGTTATACGAAGCCAATTGACCAGGAATTAGCTCTGTTTCTCTGGCGAAGAGACCTGAGTTATTTTGTCGGATACTTACTTTTCCTTCTATCAGTACGGTTTCAATACGCCCGTCGGCAGAATAAGCAGAAACATTAAAGCTGGTTCCCAGATCCTTGATCCGCAAATCGTTTGCCAGGACCACAAAAGGGTGTTTGTCATCGTGTTTCACTTCAAAGTAAGCCTCGCCCATTAACAGGACTTCGCGGGTATCGCCTGTGAAAAGATCCGGGTAGGCTAGTCGGCTTCCGGCATTCAGAAATACTTTGGTTCCGTCGGGTAATATTATTTCCGAGGTTTTTCCATACGGAATAATCAGTTGATTAAGCGCCTGGCTGCTTTTTGGATCTAATTTGATCGATTTTAAGGTATCTTTGTTGATAACCAATTCTCCTGTCTTTTTGTAGCTGATGATGGATCGCTGGTCACCGATAATTATATTTTCACCGTTTGAACGAATAAGCTGAGTTTGATCGGCAGGAATCCACTCCTCAGAATTAAATGCGTAAAATGCCTGATTGGTTGTTGTTGGTCTGTAAAATAGCAAAGCTCCGATCGAGAAAAAAAGAATCGCAACAGCAGCATATTTAGCGAAGCCTAGTAAAATTCGTTTGGTTTTTCCTGATTTTTGTTTTTCCTCAATTTGTTTGAGTACCCTTGAGAATAAAATAATTTTCTCTTCTTCGGAAAGTGATTTGGCGATCGTGCGGAATTGAAGAATAACTTTGCGGGCCATCTGGATATTTTTTACCTCTTCCAGATGTTCTGTCTGGTATTTTACCCAAATCGAATTCAGTCTGTCAGAAGGTTCAAAAATCCAGCTTATAAAGTTAATGTCTTCAAGGTACTTGCTTAGATTGTCCATTCGCGTTGTTATAATATACCCTAAAAGGCAACTAACTACTTAAACATGGACAGCTTTTTTGATTTTTTTTTTGAAGAAAATAAAATAAAATTGTAAACGATTTATTATCAAGTAATTCTCTGACAGTTTTTAAAGCCCTATAGACTTGTTTTCGAACCGATTCGATGGTAATTCCCAGCAAATTTGCAATTGCAGGATAATCCATGGACTCATTGAAACGCAAATAAATAACTTCTTTCTGTCTATCCGGGAGCTGGTTTAATGCTTCCACAACTTTGTGTCTGGTTTCTTCGTCCTGTTCCATCTCAATCATCTGGTATTCGGGACTAAATTCCAGATCTAAAAATTTTTCTTCTGATATTTCCCCTTCATCAAACCTTCTTTTAGTTTTCAGTTTTTTAATCAGGTTCCGTTTCAAGGCCAAAAGCAGGTAAAATTTCAGATTTTCAGGAGTTGTTTGGTTGCTTCTTCTTTTCAGGTAAAGGTCGAGAAACACTTCCTGAATAGCGTCTTTAATCGTATCCTCATCATTTGAGAGCTTTAGACCATACTGATAAAGCCGGTCGATGTGCAGGTTGTAAAAAATGGCAAAAGCTTCCTTGTCGCCATCCTTGAATTGAACCCAAGTCAATCGCCAGTAATCTGTATTTTCAACGCCCATTTTCAATTCCATTTGGTACACTGTTCATCAGATGCCTAAAATCGTTGTCGAAAGTATAATAAAAAGAAGGAATTCCAAAAATTAGATAATTTTCAGCGAGGTCTTTTCATGTTCTTTCAAACCTTTTTAAGTCTCTATGTATCTTAATAATAGTCTATTATAGTTGGATTAATCACTCATAGTTTTTCTTTCTTGTTTTCCGTACTTGCCTTGGTATAGGATTTCCTTCTATTTTCCCATAAAGTTCTATTTTCCCCAACTCCGTTAATTCAAGATATGGAAATCCCCTATCAAACAATTCTTTGCAGATTTCCAGTGGGATATCATCCCTGCTGAAATCAATTTCGCCGTGGATGGGTACAATGACCCGTCCGCGGCGAAGTTTTATAAAGTTGAAATACTGGGTCCACATCTTGGTTATGGTAAAGCTTCAGTGAGAGGAATATTCCCGGTATAGATATACAAGTTTGCCGTCTTGTAAGTGAATTCCATCGAAATCCCTTTTCGGACTATCTTTTCTTTTCCGGTACAAAAATAACCAGGAGCACTCATATCAACGGCTGGTCGGAATGTAACGCCCGTTTAATATTTATGACGATCGTTATAGTGTTGCTTAAAGGCAAGAATTCTCCGACACAAAAAAAGCCTTTAGGCTTTCGTTGTTTTTTCAGCTAAAAAAGAAGGTCTTCCCTTGTTCTGCTGTTTCCTTTTTTGACTTCTTTTTGCCGGATTTCTTTTGTTTCTCAGCAGCTTCGTCCTTAGTTGGGATGGCTGAAGTAACTTTGGTTTGTTAAAAAGTCGTACTTCTCCTGCTTTGCCCCAAAAATCGCCAGATTTTGAATGTCAGGCGATATAAAAAAGTTTGTTGCAATGAAGAAAACATGGCAATGCATTATTCGAAACATTGTGTACCCCCTTTATGTACAAACTTGCGTGAGTTAAAGGATATTTTCTGTACTTTAACCCACTGCTTGTACAATTATTAACCAATAAAATGAAATCATCTGTTAGCTTATGTTGTGTACTTATTTTGGTTCTTGTTGTATCGTTACAAGGAACCGGGCAATCGACCTATCTGTTTCATCACCTGAGTACAAATGAGGGGCTTTCGAATAGCAATGTCAGGACAATTTTGAAAGACAGCTATGGGTTTTTATGGATCGGGACAGAATCAGGATTAAACCGCTACGATGGTTACGGATTTAAAGTATATACCGAAAAACCAGGAGGGGACAACTCGTTACTACCAAACGATATTCTGGGATTACAGGAAGATGGCTTGGGCAATATCTGGATAAATAGCGTGTATGGCTACACAGCATACAACCGGAATAAGGATAGTTTTATCACCGATATTGTCAATTTGCTGCAGGGCCTGGGCATACAGGTTGATCGCAACTACAAAGTGTATGTGGACAAAAAACAAGACTTATGGGTATTGAGCGGTCAAACTACATTTTTATACGACACCCACAATAAAACATTGAAAGTTTTTGGGATAAAAGTACACGTAGATGAAGTAGTAACTACAGAATTAAGTGATAATGGCGAAAGTTTGTATGGTCTATTGAAGTCAGGAGTTTTATTTCAGATAAATAAATTCACAGGGGAACAGACTTCTATTGATTTACATGAATATTTTAAACCCGAAATTCTTGACAAATACACCCATATTTACATAGATAGCCGTAGTGGAATTTGGTTGTACTCCTGGAAAACCGATGAGATTTTTTACCGGGAAAGAACAAAATCAGATTGGAAAAAATTGATGTTGAGTTCTTCCGGTAAAACCCAGAGCAATGGCGTATTGGAGATACTGGATGATGGAAACGGACGTATATGGATAGGTACTGATCATAAGGGATTGTTTATTTACGACAGGGTTAATGAAAGCATGGTAAATCTGTTGCACGATCCGGGGATGAATTCTTCTATCGCATCAAACAATGTAGGATGCCTTTATCAGGATAATAAAGGGATTATATGGGCGGGGCACAACAAAAAAGGCATTTCGTTTTACCACGATAGCTTTGATAAGTTTGTCAATGTTGAACATGCAGAATGTAAGGATGTCAGTGCAATATTAGAGGACCAACAAGGAAATATTTGGTTGGGTACGGACGGAAATGGATTGTATCTGAACGAAAATATGCAAAAAGGTAAAATCAGAAAACTGCCAATGCCAAACAATGCGATCGTTTCACTGGAGGAGGACCGGAAAGGACGGATTTGGATTGGGACGTACCTAAACGGCCTGTTTTGTTATGAAAATGGACAATTCAGTAATATCACCAAAGAAAACAGTAAGCTGGCAGCTAACGACATTTGGAATGTAAAAGAAGATCGGTATGGGAATTTTTGGATAGGTTCTCTCGGGGGAGGAATACAATGTCTTCGTTCAGATAAAGAGGGTTTTGATTCTCTTATAAATGTAGGTGAAGACGTGAAATACGCATTGGATATACATTATGATGGTGGAGACAAATTATACGTGGGTACCGTGTTTGGACTCTGTATTGTTGATATTACTACCGGTAACCACACCATGTATATGGGAAATAAACAGGGGAATCAACAGTTCAAACAAATGTTAATAGGCAGTGTATATAAAGATGAAAAAGATAATATTTGGCTGGGACACACACAGGGATTGACATTGTGGGATTTAAAGAAAGATACACTCTATTTCATTGACAAAGAAAGTGGGCTGTGCGACAATATCGTAAGGGGTATCACTGAGGATAACAATGGTAAAATATGGGTAACGACAAGCAACGGTTTATCTGTTTTTTCAACCGAGCGTGGTATTCAAGGTGATTTGAGAATTACCAGCAGAAATTTTTTCACCAAGGATGGACTTAAGACCAACTATTTTAACAATCATTCTATTTGCAAACTTCAAAATGGCGACATTCTTTTGGGAGGAACAGAAGGATACACTGTCGTCAATCCGAATAAACTGGCTGGAAAGGACCAACTTCCCGCCAAAGTAATCTTTACCGGATTGAGTTTAGCCAATAATAACATTCAGGTAGATTCTCTTTACAATGGGCAGAAGTTGTTGGAACATTCTATGGAATATACTTCTAAATTAACTTTTAGCTATAAAGATAAACTGATCGCATTACATTTCGCTACCGGAGATTTGCTGAATGCTGACAAAGTAAGATATGAATATAGAATGGATGGTTTCAACGATCAATGGCTTCCAACGCATGAGAACAAAATAGTATTTTCTTCATTGAATCCGGGCGACTACAGGCTATACATTAGAGCTTGCAACAGTGATGGAGTATGGAACGAAGAAGCGACTGTTTTGGATATTACCGTTACGCCTCCTTTCTATTTGTCAAACTGGGCAAAGGCGTTGTACGTTTTCCTTGTCGTTGGCCTTATCGGTTTTATTATTTATCGTACCCGAAAGCGACATCGCGCAAAACTCGAACGGCAAAGGTTGCAGTTAAAACGCGAACAGGAGACAAACATTAATGAGATGAAACTGAGGTTCTTCACCAATATCAGTCACGACTTACGCACGCCACTTACACTTATTCTTACCCCTTTGCAAAAGGTATTAAGCGGCGATTTGAATGATGGCTTGCGCAAAACGCTTAACACGGTAAACAAAAATGCAGAACAATTATTGCAATTGATTAATGCTTTGCTTGACTTCCGTAAATTGGATGTGGGTGCCGAATCGTTGCGCCTGCAGGCAGGTGATTTTGTGCATTTCGTCAGAGAGTTGTGTCATCGTTTCCAGGTATATGCCATAGATCGTCACATGAATTTCACTTTTTCCAACGAAATGGAAATTCCATCGATGCAATTCGATCCGGATAAAGTACAGAAAATAATGTTGAATCTGCTTTCCAACGCCTTTAAATATACTCCGGATGGTGGAAGTATTGAAGTCCATATTTATCAGGAGGATGATCGCGTATGTGTCAGTGTGTCCGATTCGGGGCAGGGGATTGGCAATGCAGACAAGGAACACGTTTTTGAACGATTCTATCAGGCCCCACAAAAACAACACAAAACAGGCAGCGGAATCGGTTTGCACATTGTAAGTGAATATGTTCACATGCATGGAGGAAATGTTACTGGTGCGGATAACAAGCCTCAAGGCAGTGTATTCACCTTTAAGCTCCCAATTCAGGAAGTTATTACTTCGGAAGAGTTTCCTCTTGAAAAAGAATCGGACGAAGAACCATTTGAAGAACTTGAAGATCAACTTCTTCCTGCCAATCCTGTCTTGCTGTTGGTTGATGACAACAGGGACTTTTGCGAGTTCATGGCTGATAGCCTGGCGGATGAGTATTCCGTATTGGTGGCCTTTAACGGTCAGGAAGCCTTGGAACAACTCAGAAAAAGCGATGTTAACATTGTTGTGAGTGATGTGATGATGCCCGTTATGAGCGGAACGGAACTTTGCACCCGGATAAAAACCAACATACAGTGGTCGCACATTCCGGTGATCTTACTGACTGCCCGTACCGCAGAAGAATATCAAATAGAAGGTTTGGAATTAGGTGCAGATGACTATCTGACCAAGCCTTTCAATTTCAATTTGCTAAAATTACGCATTCGCAAGTTCCTGGAATGGACAGAAAAGTGCCACCGTTCATTTAGCCAGAAAATGGATGTTTCTCCGGGAGAAATCACGATAACTCCGTTAGATGAGAAACTAATTGAAAAAGCTATCAATGTAGTGGAAGAACACATTGGTGACACGGAATTTTCTGTCGAGGAACTCGGTGCCGCAGTTGGTCTCAGCAGGAGCCACTTATATAAAAAACTGATGAGTATTACTGGTAAAGGGCCTGCCGAGTTTATTCGCACGATCCGGCTCAAACGGGGACGGCAACTCTTAGGGAAAAGCCAGTTGCAAATAGCTGAAATCGCGTATGCCGTTGGCTTCAATTCACCCAAAAGGTTCACTATCAATTTCAAGAGTGAGTTCGGGTTATCACCTTCTGAATATTTACGAACCTATAAAGAACAGGAATAACACATCAGTACCCCTAATCCGGAACATGACGCCCCCTAAATTCGAAAGAAAGAAAATACTTTTAATGCATTAACTAAATCAAATATTCTTATGAAATTCCGATTGATAATAAAATGTTTTCTAGTTGTTTTGGTGTTTTGCATGGGGACGAATATTGCTTTTACCCAGGATGTTAATATTACGATAAATGCTGCTGAAGGTAAACAGGCAGTTTCTCCATACATTTATGGCCGTAACAATACATTTGATCAACCCTCCCAGTTTTATAAAGATGCTGGTTTGCGTTTTGCACGGATGAACGGCGGCAACAATGCAACCAAATACAATTGGCGTAAAAAAATTGGGAGCCACCCCGATTGGTATAACAATGTTTACCCTAATGATTGGGACAAAACTTCAAAAGAAGTAACAACAAGCCATCCCATTATGCAGGTAATGTTTGCATTTCAGTTAATCGGACGTGTTGCTTCGAGCAGAGCCCACAATTTTAACGATTGGGGTTACAATCAATCGCAATGGTGGGAAGGTGTTGGACAAAACCTTGCAGGCGGCGGAACTCCGAACACCACTGGCACGAAGCCAGGTAAAGCCGCCGTCGAGGGCAATATCAATCTTTATACCGAAGAATGGCCAGCCGATTCTACTGTTGAAATCCTGAACCATTGGTTTGGTCCGAATGGCATTGGATTAAACAAGAATCAATTACTTTATTGGAGCATGGACAATGAGGCCGATGTATGGAATGGAACCCATGATGATGTGATGCCTACCCTTATATCTGCTTCGAAATTCATGGATAATTATATCGAAGTGGCCAAAAAGGCGCGTGCATTGTTCCCCGGAATTAAAATTTGTGGCCCGGTTACCACCAGCGAATGGCAATGGTATAAATGGGGCGAAGAGAGCATCAGGATTGATGGAAAGTATTATAGCTGGTTCGAGTATTTCATTAAACGGTGTGCCGATGAGGAAAAAGCATCGGGTGTAAGGGTGCTTGATGTTTTTGACATTCATCATTACCCTTATGCGCCAACTGATAACGACGCTCTCCAAAACCACCGTATTTTCTATGACAAGAATTACAATTATCCGGGAGCAAATGGTTTATACACAATAAATGGAGGCTGGGATACTTCTTCAAAAAAAGAATACGTTTTCAAACGCGTCAACGATTGGCTTGCAAAGCATTTTGGTGCCAACCATGGCATTACGCTTGGTCTTAGCGAATGGAGCCCCGGACCTAACGAGCCCAACCTTGCTTCGGTTATTTATGCCACCCACCTTGGAACATTTGCCAACAACGGTGTCGATTTCTTTACGCCATGGAATTGGTTTACAGGAATGTGGGAATCGTTGCACCTGTTCAGTCGGTATGCAAAAAAATATAGCGTTTCAAGCACTTCATCGCTCGAAAACACTGTTTCGGCCTACACCACTGTTAACGAGAACTCCGATTCAATAACCGTGATTATCGTAAACCGGGATATGAAAGCAGCGCGTAATGTGACGGTAAACCTCAATGGACTTTTGGTAAACGATGCAAGTTACACCACACTTCAGTTGGCATCATTACCAGCCAACGAAACATTTAAATCGCACACCAACAATGCGTTGAAAACAAATTCTGTAGCCGTTGCTTCAAATTCGTTTACCATTTCGGTTCCTGCACTTTCAACAACAGCAGTTCTGCTGAAGTCAGCAACAACAGAAGTCTCGGATATCAGGAATCAGCCTGCTGGAATTGAGATTTATCCCAATCCGGCAACAGACAAACTAAATGTCAGTATAAGCTCGACTGTTGTGGAACCCACAGAAGTTACTGTATCTGACCTGTTTGGGCGTAAAATTCAGACTGTTGTTATCAGTTTTGACGGACATTCGCCAATTACACTGAATATATCGACACTTACCAGAGGATTTTATTTATTATCTGTAAAAAACAGTCATTGCACATCAACCAAAAGCTTTTCGGTTATTGAATGAGTAGTCCCTCATAATAAAATTATAACTACATGATAATACTTTGTAAATAAGGTAATAAGGTTGTTGTCTTGGGGTAAATGAATCTTTACTAAGGTTCAAAAGTGCATGATAAGGTTTTAGAACCTTATTTTTAAAACCAAACCTTAGTAAAAATTATATGCACAAGTCCATATAACCTTATTAACTTGCTGTTTCTCAGTTGTCATCTATTCAATTCCATATTGAACTCAGGTTAATATTTCTCATCCTCAGCAGCAACTGATATAAAAAAACAGTCCATATACCACATTCGAAGTATTTATACTGTGTAAATTGATGAAAATGATACACCAGGATCCCTAATAAAATACATAGCGTACCCTCACCAGGTAATACAAATAATACATTAGCCGTCTCTAATTAATTGATTAAGTGGTTGTTGTTAAATTAGATTAAATCTATGTATTATGAAATTAAAATCTGGTGTGTGTACTAAATGGCTGCATGGAGGATTAAGATGTCTTCTGGCCATTGTATTAATGAATCTGTTTGTATTACCCATCTATGCGCAGAAAGTTCCCATATCGGGGGTTGTAAAGGCCGATACAGATGGAAGTACCCTTGTTGGTGTTACTGTTCGTTTGAAAGGTACAGCTACAGGCGCTATAACTAATGTGGATGGGGTTTATTCTTTGGAAGCTGAAAACGGGCAAACGCTTGTTTTTTCGTACATTGGTTTTAAAACCCAGGAAATTGATGTCAAGGGACAGAAAGTTATCAATGTGACCTTGGCAGTGGACTTAAAGTCTGTTGATGAAGTGGTGGTTATTGGCTATGGTTCCGTAAAACGGAAAGATGTTACCGGCGCTGTATCTTCTGTTAGTAGTGACGATATCCGTCAATCGCAGCCAGTAACCATTGAACAATATGGATGTTCCTACTTTACCTTTACAGCCATTTCCGGAAGTATCGTACAGCACCGATTTCGAGGAGAAAAACCTGGGGTTTGAATGGAACTATTTAAGAAATGATCACGAATAACTATTTTACCATGAAATGTCTAATTTTTGCTTATTATTTCTGGCCAGCTTTGGGTTAAAGGCCCGCTTTGGCACAAAACAATCACGAAGAAGTGATTATGATACGCCGTTGTTCGGAGCCAAACCAACAGGTGCGAAAACTTTACGATGCCCTGAAATACAAATACGCACCCTTCGTAAAACGAAAATCCGTAGTACACAAATCCGAACTCTAAAAATGCCAATTCACTGAACAGCAAAAATTTCATTCAGATTAACTACAAGTTGGGTTAAGTTATTTACCGTTTAATCAGTCATTCCTGCCGTTCGATAAATGCTTCTTTGTTTCTTTATGTTTTTCATCCACCTTTGAGGAAACAAATCAGCAACCAAATGAAAACGATTATTTTTCACCTTGCCTTCCTCCACGTTTCTATTCTGCTTACCCTTTCTTCAAATGCGAAACAAGTTCAGGTCAAGCTCAACGAAAAGGAAGAGCTGATTTATGAATGGACAGAAAAAGAAGTGTTCCTTCCTGCTAACCAAAAGCCATTTACCGATCGGTATCTAACAAACAGGTTCTCTCTTGTGATGGGCAAAATAAGTGACAATAAACTAAGCTTTACTGCACAGATTATAAAAAAAACGGAAAGGTTCCTGCAATCGGATGAAGTTTATGCCAAAGATTATGCATTTCCGCAAATGAACAGATTTTTCTGGAAAATGCAAGATAGTGATCTTCCGGAAGAAATTCTTTACCAGATTCAATTCAAATACGAGTTGGATTTAAATACAAACTCAGTTCAACTCACCAACCGGCTTGAAATTCTGGAACAGTGCCACAGAATTTTGTCGAACAAAGGTTATTCAGATCAAATTCGTTCATCAGTAATTGAGAGGATCAATAAAAAGATGCTCCAATTGCAAAGCGACCTTTTTATAAAGCCTTTCATGTTCCTGAATACCGATTTTGACCAACTAAAAAATAAATCAGAAAAACTTGGGGAGTATCTTTTAGTAAAAGAGCTTAGTGCCGAAAGTATTAAACTGGGAAATGGTGGCCCGGATTCGATTAAAAAACAAGATTATCAAATCGACCTGCAGACCAGATTATTGACAAATCTTTCTGAAGAAAAACCGATAAAAAATACAGAAAAAGGATCGAGCCTGATGTTTGCACAAGGCGATTTCAAGCTAAAAAAAGTAAGTGAGTTGAAGCTGATAAAACGGTCAATCCAAAAATCGCAGAACCTCATTGTTTGTGGCCGTATTGAAAACCCTGTAAATGACCACATTGTGCTTTATACACTCAACAGGGCTTTCGGAAACGAATTGGACAGTAAAGATGTTTATCTTGACAAAGCCGGAAACTTCAGGATCGAAACCAAATTACTGCACAGCGGTTTGGTTATTTTGCTCCAGCCCAACAAAAAGCAAAACATCAATTCCGCGCAATTTCTGCTTTATGCCGAACCAGGCGACTCAATCTACCTCAAAACGAAGCTTGTCCTGAAAAAAGATTCAACAAAAACCATCCTGAAGCATGAACCGGTTGAATTTTCGGGTGATCGAAAAGCTGAGTCAGAACTTTTAATGATATATCAGCAGGAATGGGGAATTCCACCTTTCAACACGACAAACAGCAGACTTAGTCTTCAAGAAGGGAGTAAATGGGTAGAGACCTACCTAAGTTCATTTGACAAGTTAACCGAAGTGTTGCAGGATCACAAAAAAGGGATGAGCACCGAATCGGCAACCTATATTGAACACGAACTTCAGGCAATATATTACTGCAAATTGTATGATGCAATGCCGGCAAGACTAATTCTACAAAGTTTTCGTCAGGGCATAAATTTAATTCCGGAACATTTGGAAAGTATGGTTAACAGCAGGCTTGACACGGTCCAAATCCACCGGATTTACAATGATTATGGTATTTTTTCACGCGACCTTGCCATGCGATATGTCAGGTATAAATTCAGACAGATTGTTCCTGCAAATCCAATTACATACAGATTTACAAACTTACTCTCAGGCAACGATTTAGAACAAACAGTTAATTTCACCAAAATGGTACTGAGCGGATCGGCACTTTACCGGTCAATAGCGCAACAGCTTTCTGCGCTTTTTACAAACAATGGCTATTATTCAAATAGTACAACTATTTGGCAACCTTATGCGCTCGAAACCCTGGAATCCATGCAAAAACGAAGCAGCGACAAAGAATTTAATCAGGAAATTGAAGCACTGATTTCAAATCAGTTACAATGGAGAAATTCAAGGTATATTCCTAATGTTACATTTCTTAACCTTCAAAGAAAAGAAACCAAACTTGGAACTTTTATTTCTAAAAAACCTTCAATTATTTTTGCTGCAACACAATGGTCAATAGCTCGTTATGAAATGGATGATGAAGTGAAGAAGTATCCTGAATTTGATTTTATTTTAATCAACGAAGGCACCAATTTCGATCTCTGGAATGACTGGAATACCCGCGCTGAATCGCTTTCACACCAGCTTTTTCTGCTGAATGATTCCATTCGACTGACCGATATTTTTCTTGACAACCTTAATATGTTTATCATTTACAATGCCTTAGGTGAACGCATTGGGCTGGAAAAAGATCTTGAAAAAGCGGTCTCAATTGCGAAAGAAAGTCTTAAACCAAAAAAGAAAGAAATCAATAAATCAACCTTGCAGGGAATTATCATCGTTCTGGCGGCTTCTATGTTGTTTTTTCTGATCCTTTTCCTTCTCTATAAATACCGGATGAAACAGCGTCTAAAAAAACAAACTCAGGAAAAGCGGTTGCGCGAATTGCAAATGGCCGCCATCCGGGCACAAATGAATCCGCACTTTCTTTTCAACAGTTTGAATTCGGTGCAGAATCTCATTCAGCAAAACAGGGCCCAGGAGGCCCATTTGTATTTATCAGACTTTGCCGGACTGATCCGGAAAGTGCTCCGTAACTCGGATAAGGAAGAAGTTTCGCTGACCGAAGAACTGGAAACCTTGGAACAATACCTGCACCTCGAAAAACTGCGCTTCGATTTTAAATACACAATCGAGTTGGATAAAGGAATCGACCAGAACCTGTTTATGCTGCCTTCCATGATTTTACAACCCGTGGCCGAAAATGCACTATTGCACGGACTTTATCACAAAACCGGCAACAAAAAGTTATCGATTCAGATTCAGAAAATTGGGAATTCTATACAAATTACCATCGAAGACAATGGTGTTGGGATTGAAGCTGCAAAAAAATTAAAGACCAATTCAAACGGTGTTGGTTTGCGAATGAACGAGGAACGCATCCAATTGATGAAAGAAAAATACGGCGGAAATTATTCATTCAAACTGATAGATCTTACGGAGCAAGGAATGGAAGGCACACGGGTTGAAATTGTTATTCCGGAAGAACAATAAATAATTCAGAAAATTCATCTTTATAAAAAAGAACAAATGAAGAGAGAAATTAAAAAAGCCAAACGTGGAATCAAAAACGAAGATGTTAAAAGCGGTGGCGACTCAACAACGGGTTCAGGCACAAATTAGGAGATTAACAGAAAGAAATCAGACAAAACCAATTAAAAATGACTACATAAAAAAAATACAAATGAATTACATACACAAACTAATCATTATTGTACCGGTATTTATTCTGTTTATTTCATGTGAGAATAAATACAAAAATTGGGAAAAAGATGTCAATTCGGTTGATGACATGCTCCGCGTATTCGACAATGAAGTAAAATTAAACGCCGAAATTTATATTGGGGACACCATCCATTTGCTCAATCCATTTAATATTAGAATTGTGGATGATTATTTTCTGGTTCAGGATAATGGACGATCTGAAGGAGGGATACTCTCTGTTTTCGATATGACTAATAAACAGTTTATCGGAAAGATGCTAAACTATGGCGATGAGCCTAATGAATTGCTCGGATTGCGAATGAATTCGTACGGGAAAGATACTTTATTAGCATTGGATCCATTTAAAAAAACATCGCAATTATTTGGCGCTAATGAACTAAAGGCATGTAATGGTATTCCTACCCGTACTATTAAATACGAGTCGCCCAACAAAGGGGAGCAAATTGACCAAAGTTATTTGTTTGGGAATAAGCTAATCTGTAGTGGGCAATTTCAAAAGGGACGTTTTCAGGCTTATGATACGAAAG
>DAITNH010000042.1:0-24809 GCA_036834745.1 Prolixibacteraceae bacterium | reverse complement strand
GGCAAAACAAAGAAACCATTGATGGAGTGAGTGCAACAATTATTTTACAAAGTTATTTAGAACGACAAAATTATAACAGATGATTTACCCGGTGACCGTATTTGGCGATCCTGTATTAAGAAAGAAAGCAGAACCAATTACTGAGGATTTTAAGGATTTGAAAGGCTTTATACAGAACATGTTTGAAACAATGTACACTTCTGATGGAGTTGGTTTGGCTGCCCCGCAGGTAGGTCAATCGGTACGGATTTTTGTGCTGGATACAACAACAGATGAAGAGGACGAGCCTGCCGGAATTAAAAGAGCATTTATTAATCCTGAAATTATTGAGAAATACGGAGATGAATGGTCAATGAACGAAGGATGCCTGAGCGTACCTGAAATCAGGGAAGATGTTCTTCGTCCGGAATCAGTCGTATTAAAATACTTTGATGAAAATATGGTTGAACACGAAGAAACATTCAATGGATTTACGGCAAGGGTCATTCAACATGAGTACGATCACCTCGAAGGCATTATGTTTGTTGATTATCTGAACCCATTGAAAAAGCGAATTCTGAAAAGCAAATTAATAGCCATTTCGAAAGGCAAAGTTATACCCAAATACCGGATTAAAATTCCAGGAAAATAAAACGATCTATTCATTTCATTTATAAAACAAGGCTGTTGAGGGCTTTAAAACGACCATTCGAAACAATTGTCCATTTAAAATAAAACCTAACATAACTGGATATCGTAATCGGTAGAAACAATCCAAATGCCGGTTACAAGAAGCTTTTTCCAAAGAATACCTTTTATCAGAATTACCAGTCTTTTTTTGATTGGTATTCTTATCAGCCATTATCTCCAAATTCAATTACGTTGGATGGGAATTGTCGTGACCATCCTGCTTTCCATCCTGATTTTCCTATGGCATAACAGCAACTTTTCAGCTGTAAAAACTCAAAATCTCCTAATTTCGCTATGCATCCTTCTATCCGGAGTGTTTTATCCACATAAAGTCATTGAAAAAAGCCCCCAAATTTTTGATCAGAAGGACTACTATCTGGCTGAAATTTGTCAGAAACCGGCTGAGAAGGCCAATACATATCAATCAATTTTATGGATACAAAACAAGTTGTTGCCAAAACAAGAAAAAGTAATCGCCTATTTTAGCAAAGAAAGTTTTGATTCTACACTTAAAACCGGCGATCAGCTCATTTTGCTCGCCAAACCTCAGGAAATAAAGAACATGGGTAATCCTTTTGAGTTCGATTACCATGGAATGATGAAAAAAAAAGGCATAAATTATTCACTTTATTTGCAGCCCGGAACCTACTGTAAAACCGGCAACAAAATAATTCGTTTCAGCTACCTGGCCGAACAGGTCCGCGACAAACTGGTTGGACTTTTGGCAGCAACAAAAATCGAAAAAGAAGAACGTTCAGTCGTTTCAGCCTTAACACTTGGATACCGGACTGAACTTGAACCTGAAACACGCGATTATTTTGCTTCTACTGGGGCAATGCATGTACTTGCAGTTTCAGGACTCCACGTTGGATTAATTTACTTAATTATCAGCTCTTTACTTTCAGGAATTAACAGAGGAAAAATTGGCTCGGTTATTTATCCTGCAAGTATGATTATTTTCCTTTGGACCTATGCTTTTATCACAGGCTTCTCCCCTTCTGTTCAAAGAGCTACTGTAATGTTTACCTTTATAATTGTTGGTAATATTCTACGAAGGCCTGTCAATATTTACAACTCATTGTCTGCCTCTGCATTGGTTTTAATACTTCACGATCCTGATATTATTTTCGAAGTTGGGTTTCAGCTTTCGTATCTCGCCGTTTTCGGAATTGTTTTGCTGCAACCACCCATCGCAAATATGTTAAAATTAAAAAACAAAATTCTGAAATGGGCATGGGCATTATTTACAGTTTCGGTTGCTGCACAATTGGCTACATTTCCGCTTGGGCTGTTTTATTTTAATCAATTTCCGAACTTTTTCTGGCTTAGTAATTTTTTCGTCATTCCTGGTGCAACTTTAATTATCTGGCTTGCATTTGGATTTTTTGTATTTAGTCCGCTTCCTGTAATTGAAGGCATACTTGCACAACTTATTCAGTTCGTAACAAGCCTGATGCTGTGCATATTGAAATGGATCAGTGAGTTGCCTCATGCTTTAACCGAAGGGATTATCTATAATCATGCCCAAACCTGGATCATTTACGGATTGATTGCCGCTTTTGTAATTTACTTCTTTTCAAAAAACAGAACATGGTTGTTTGTCGGACTGATACTTTTAATTACGTTTCAAATCAATGCTATATGGACAAAATATGACTTATTCAATCAAAAAACCGTTTATGTATATAATTCAAAGAACACCTTGATCCATTTTATCAACGGACGTAAAAATTACGTTTTATCAATCAGCAAATATCCTATTACCGAACAAGAATTGAATATGGTTCAAACTGTTTGTAATCATTTAAAGATTGAGAAACCTATATTTATCAAAAGCGATACTAAGAATGGTTTTGACTCAGCTGATTTGAAAATTAACGACCAAACGATCAATTTTCTGAATTGCAGGATCACATTCACAAATCATTTAAAATTTAGTGTACGGAACACTAATTTATTGAAATTTAATATGAACAATCCGAAGGTAATAAATACAACCCTATCAAGTGATAATTTGAACCTAAAAAAGAATCAAGTTTTGTCAATTGATTTTGCAGCAAAATTTAAAGAGGCTGTTTTTCTGAACTTGAATTAAAGCAATGATAGATTATATCTGCTTTTAATTTGAATGCATAAAAAAACAAATTTATTTAGTGTAATTTTGCCAGCTCAAATTATACATTGAATTACAGAAAATGAAAATTGTAATTGCAGGAGCAGGAGAAGTTGGAACACACCTTGCCAGAATGTTAAGTAGGGTGAACCACGATATTGTTTTGATTGATGAAGATCCTGAAAAGCTTCAACGTATTTCAAGCCAGGTTGATTTAATGCCCATGACCGGTTATGCAAATTCATTCAGGGATTTGCAGGATGCGGGCGTTTCCAAGGCAGATTTATTTATCGCGGTTACACCGTTTGAAGACCGGAATGTTTTTGCATGTATTATTGCAAAAGATTTAGGTGCAAAACGAACTGTGGCAAGAGTCAATAATGGTGAATTCCTATCTGAAAGAAATCGGGAACGAATTACGCGCTTTGGCATTGATGAAGTAATTTATCCTGAAAACCTGGCTGCAAAAGAGATTGTAAATTCGATTAAACAAGTTGGCACCCGCGAAATGATTGAATTTTCAGGTGGAAAACTTATTTTAATGGGAATAAAAATACGTAAAAATGCACCTATTGTAAACAAGACTCTTGAAGATATATCCCATATAAACAAAGACATCCTTGCTGTTGCGATCAATCGTGGACCAAATGTAATTATACCTCATGGAAAAGATACCATATTAAGCGAGGACATTGTTTTTTTCATAACAACTAAAACCAATCAGAATTTGATACTGGAAATTTCAGGAAAGGAAATTTTTGAAGTTAAAAATATCATGATTATTGGAGGTAGCCGAATAGCACAAAAAGCTGCCGAAAAACTTGGCGATCAATACAATATAAAAATAATTGAAGCAGATCGTGACCGTAGTATAAAAGTCGCTGGAAAACTTGGAAATGCGCTTGTCATTAATGGCGATGGCCGAAATCTGGAATTACTGAAAGAAGAGTCGCTGGAAAAGATGGATGCTTTTGTTGCTGTTACCGGTAACTCTGAAACAAATATTCTTTCGTGTCATCTTGCAAAATCATACGGAGTGCGGCGAACAGTGGCCGAAATTGAGAATACTGATTTTTTAACGATGGCTGAAGGGATGGGAATTGGCAGCATTATTAATAAAAAATTACTTGCGGCAAGTTATATTTATAAATATACTGTAGGAACATCTGTTTCTCATGTAAAATGCTTAACTGCCTCTGATGCCGAAGTTTTTGAATTTAAAATAAAAACGGAATCCAAAATTACACAAAAACCGATCTCTGAAATTGACTTTCCTGAAGATATAATTATTGGTGGAATTGTTCGTGGAAATACCGGATTTGTTGCGAATGGCGATACTCAAATAAAGGTTGGGGACTTGGTTGTTGTATTGACTAAAACTTCATCTATAAATAAACTGGAGAAGTTCTTCAAGTAAAATTCAAGACATTTACTAAATGTTAAATTTCAAATTTATTCTTCGAATACTTGGATTCCTTTTGGTTGTTGAAGGTTTGGCAATGTTGATTGCAGCTCTGGTAGCAACCATCTATGGTGGACCAGATCTGAGTGCGTTGTTACTTTCGGCATTAATTACTTCTGGAACCGGGTTACTGATTTTGGCTTTTACCCGCAGAGCCAGAAAAGAAATAGGAAAAAGGGAAGGATTTATCATTGTGACCCTTGTATGGGTTCTATTTTCCTTTTTCGGAAGTTTACCTTTTATTTTGAGTAATTCAATTCCTGATCTGACCAATGCTTTTTTCGAAACCATGTCGGGTTTCACCACCACAGGATCATCAATTTTAATCGATATTGAATCGTTGCCTCATGGCATTCTTTTTTGGAGAAGCATGACCCAATGGCTTGGAGGAATGGGAATTATTGTGCTCAGCCTTGCTATTTTACCGATTTTTGGGATTGGAGGAATGCAGCTTTTTGCAGCAGAAGTTCCAGGTCCGGTTGCAGATAAGCTTAGCCCACGAATTAATTCAACAGCAAAAAGCCTGTGGGTAATATATTTGGCCTTCACTTTACTGGAAACTTTTTTATTGTGGATTGGCGGAATGTCTTTATTTGATGCCATCAACCATTCATTTACGACAATGGCAACAGGTGGTTATTCAACCAAACAGGCCAGTATTGCCTATTGGACTTCCCCATTCATACAATACGTAATCACTTTTTTTATGATTCTTGCAGGTACAAACTTTACTATTTCCTATTTATTGTTTACAGGCAGGTTCCGAAAAGCCATTGACAACGAAGAACTTCGATATTATTTGCTTTTCATTGCCGGTTTCACCGTCATTATTGCCACCGGACTATTCGTCTCAACTCAGCTAGGTGTTGAACAGGCTTTTCGTGACAGTATTTTTCAGGTTGCATCGATTATAACTACAACGGGATATGCAACCGTTGATTACCTGCATTGGACTCCATTTCTGATTATGGTTTTGTTTGCAGGATTCTTTTTTGGCGGAAGTGCAGGATCAACTGGCGGTGGATTAAAAATAATGAGGATCGTTCTACTTCTCAAAAACAGTTATTATGAGCTTCGACGTATTATACATCCGAATGCAATTGTACCCGTTCGTTTTAATAACAAACCTGTATCGGAACAAATAATCAACAACGTACTGGCTTTCTTCATGTTCTATTTTGTGATATTTTTTGGCAGTTCAATCCTTTTGATGTTGGTGGTGCCCGATTTACCATCATCAATGGGCGCAGTTGCTACTTCGTTGGGAAATATTGGACCGGGACTGGGAATATTTGGTCCTGCTGAAAACTTCAGCGCCCTTCACCCTGCTGGTAAATGGTTCCTGAGTTTCTTAATGTTAATTGGTCGTTTGGAATTATTTACGGTATTGGTGCTGTTTTCTCCCGCTTTCTGGAAAAAATAGGCTAATCTTCAAAAATACCATTCCCCTGCCTGATAACTACCGGAACATCTTCGGTACAATCAACAATTGTTGACGGTATATTTTTCCCATATCCGCCATCAATCACCAGATCAGCTATATCTTTAAATTTCTCATGGATCAATTCCGGATCGGTCGAATATTCAAGAATTTCATCCTCATCATGTATCGAAGTTGACATGATTGGATTTCCAAGCATACGGACAATCTCCAATATAATAGGACTATCAGGTATCCTTACGCCGACCGTTCGCTTTTTCCCCTTGAAATATTTAGGAACATTGCTGTTTGCATTCAATATAAATGTAAATGGGCCAGGCAAATATCTTTTCAGCATTTTAAATACCTGATTGGATATAGGTTTTGAGAAATCGGCCAATTGACTTAAATCGACACAGATAAAGGAAAAATTTGATTTTTCAACTTTTACATTTTTAAATCGCGCAACCTTTTCAACTGCCTTCGCATTGGTTATGTCGCATCCGAGCCCATAAACCGTATCGGTCGGATATACAATTAATCCCCCATTTTTTAAAACATCAACCACTAACCTGATTTCCTTAGGGTTGGGGTTTTCAGGATAGATTTTTATTAACATTTAGACCTCCATTTTTAGATGAGGGCATAAATTTAACTATTTTGGCGCGTCTATCAACAATTCATAAGTTTATGAAACGAGTGTTAATGATTACTGAAGATGGCTCGCATACCATTTATATTCCTGAAATGGACGAGCACTATCATTCGGTGCATGGTGCCATTCAGGAATCGTTGCATATATACATTGAACAAGGCATGCTGCAAACAACAAAAACTGATCTTTCAGTTCTTGAAATTGGTTTTGGAACCGGACTCAATGTATATTTAACCTACTGCTATTCCCAGGAGAGAAATATATCGGTGAACTACATTTGTTTGGAAAAGTATCCTCTAAATGAAGCAGAATACTCAGTATTAAATTATTCTGACTCAATTTTTCCTGAATATTCTCCCATTTTCAACCTGATACACAAATCGGAATGGAACGAAACAATTGAAATTCAGAATAACTTCAAATTAAAAAAAAACAAAGCCGACCTGTTGACCTTTCAGTTTGATGAAACGCCTCAATTTGACCTGGTTTATTACGATGCATTTGCTCCCGGCAAGCAACCTGAAATGTGGACAGATCAGGTATTGCACAAGGTAGCTGCAACAGTAAAGCCTGATGGAATTATCGTCACCTATTGTGCAAAAGGTACTGTAAGGCGGTCTTTGTCAGATGCCGGTTTTACCATGGAAAGGATTCCGGGCCCTCCCGGAAAAAAAGAAATTCTGAGAGGAAAAAAGACTTTTTAAGCTATTCTATGGTAATAAAAATTACCATATATTCGTAGCCTGAAAATCTAAAGAAAATAATGGCTGATAATCAGTTCGAAGGCAAGTTGGAAGAGTTCTCCTACGCATTGGGTTTATCTATTTCATCAAACTTATTGCAATCCGGAGTTAAAAATATTGATGCCCTGCAGTTTTTGGCAGGACTTCAGGATACCTACGCCGGAAATAAGCCTAAAATTCCGATGGACAAAGCCAGTATGATTTTACAGGAATTTATGAATTCCCATAACGATTCGGAAGCCTTGAAAAATCTGGAAGAAGGATTTATGTTTCTTTCAAAAAACATTGAGAATAAAGGTGTTTTTGAAACCGAATCCGGGTTACAATACAAAATACTCAAAGAAGGATATGGTGGATTTCCATCAATTTACGATGAGGTAAAATGTCATTATCACGGAACACTGCTTGATGGCACTGTATTCGACAGTTCGGTTGAACGCCGTCAGTCAGCTGTTTTTCCGGTAAACGGAGTCATTCAGGGTTGGGTCGAAGCGCTGCAATTAATGCCAGTTGGTGCAAAATGGCAACTTTTCATTCCTTCTGATCTGGCTTATGCTGAGCAAGGCGCCGGTGGATTGATTGGACCAAATGCCACCTTGATTTTTGAGGTAGAATTATTGGAAATTGTTTAATAATTAAATATAAAAAAAAGAACATGAAATTAAGATTATTTATTTATGCTTCTGCACTTGTATTGTCTGTAGGAGTAGCCGGATGTCAGAATTCGGGAATGAAAGGTGATACCAAGCTTACAAACAACAACGATTCTGTTAGTTATGCATTGGGTGTACTTATTGGCGAAAACAACAAACAACAGATGAAAGATGCACCTGGCGTGGATCAGCTTAACAAAGACATCATAATTGCTGCCTTCCAGAAAGCATTTAAAGGTGATTCTGTTCAGATCAAAGCGGATAATGCCAACGGAATTATTCAGGCATATTTCACTGAAATATCGAAGGCAGAAGCTGATAAAAACATTAAAGCAGGTGAAGAATTTCTTGCTGCCAATGCAAGCAAATCAGGTGTAGTAACGTTGCCAAGTGGTTTGCAATACGAAATCATTACAACAGGAACAGGACCAAAACCAACTGCTGCTGATCAGGTAAAATGTCATTACCATGGAACCACAATTGACGGTAAAGTATTTGACAGTTCAGTTGAGCGTGGAGAACCTGCAGTATTTCCAGTTGGAAATGTTATCCCAGGTTGGACAGAAGCATTGCAATTAATGCCTGTTGGTTCGAAATGGAAATTATTCATCCCAGCAGCCCTTGCTTATGGCGAAAGAGGACCAAGCGCTGATATCAAACCAAACTCAACACTTATTTTCGAAGTTGAATTGCTCGAGATTGTTAAAATTTAACATTTGATACATCCTAAAAAGCACTCTTGCATAAAGTCTGCAAGAGTGCTTTTTTATTACTGATAAGCTAAACATACAAGCAAAACAATGAGCATACAAGTAAAAGGAACAGTGATCCAGATTTTAAAACCTGAATCAGGAGTCAGCAAAGCTGGCAAAGAATGGAAGAAACAGGAATTTGTTATTGAAACAAATGAGCAATTCCCCAAAAAGGTGTGTTTTACGCTTTTTGGCGATAAAAGCTCTTTGCTCGAAGGAATTACAGAAGGTGGAGAAGTTGAAGTCTTTTTCTCGGTCGAATCGCGCGATTTCAACGGGAAATGGTTTCACAACATCAATGCCTGGAAAATTGAGTCTGCAACTGCAGCTTCAGGTTCAAAAAGTTATCCTCCTGAATTTTCTACAGGTGATATTCCACCTCCTGAACAAGGTGATGACAATGGCAACGATCTGCCATTCTAAATTAAAAAGGCAACATTCTTTGCAGAGTGTTGCCTTTTTTATTTTTGCGCGTTAATTTCCATTTGATATCTACAATCTAAATTTCGATCAGTCTGTTTTTTAGAGCGAATATAATTACTTCAATCATATTACTTGAACCTGATTTCTCCATCATCTTGGTGCGGTATTTTTCAACGGTACGGTCTGAAATTGAAAGTTTATCGGCAATAATTTTAATTGGTAATCCTTCCATCGATAAACAAAGCACCTCATTTTCCCTTTTTGTAAAAAATGTATTGTTCTGATTTTTGATGTTTAAAGTTTTCTGCTTAAAGATATTGGTAATCTTCTCGCCCAATGCATCCGAAATTCTTACGTTTTCACGTTTGAGCAGATTATTTACTTCATCGGCATAATCATAAGTTCCAATCGACACTGTCGTCTTTGCCAATGAGGTGAACATACCAATATATAGCGTATGGTCCGAAAATTTCTTCATTTCTGAAACTACCATGTTCATTTGCAGCTCTTCCCCATCGTATGCAGTAATTGTAACTTCATCATTAAAGATTTCACTTTTATCTGAAAGGTAATTCTGGATATTTGACTTTAAGTCCTTAATGGATTTTTCATCAATAAATCTTTCAATTAATGTTCCATACGGTTGATTCCCATTATTCACAATAAGCTTTTTAAAGGCAGGATTTGCATGAATTACCTTAATGCCATCGAATAAAAAAAGTCCAATTGGAGAAAGATTGAACAACCTGTTAAATTCCCGATCTGCTTCTTCTCTTATTATCCTGAATTTTTCAAGTCGCTTTTCTATTGATTTAGTCAAATCTTCGTTGCGGAAAGGTTTTACCAAATAATCATCGGCACCAAGTGACATTCCAAACCGAATATCTTCCAATTCAGAGCTTCCAGTCAAAAAAATGAAAGGTGTCCTGTTTAAAAGTAAACTCTCCTCTAATACTTTAAAAACCTGATAACCATCAATGGGATCCATGCCAATATCGCATAGGATCAAATCAGGATTGTATTCAAATGCTCTTTGAATACCGGATGCACCATTGTTGGTATAACAAACATCATAACCATTGAAACTAAGAATTTGCTGAATGGTATATCCCAACTCCTTATCATCTTCAATAACTAGAATTTTTTGCTGAAATTTCATTTGAAATACGTTAGTCGTTTGGTCGTTTTTTCAACATAAAAATTTCCAAAATCAAAAAAAAAATCAATTTGACAAACAAACTCTATAAATATATCACAAAACATCCAGTTTTCAATATATTTTAAAAACAAAAAACATGTATAAATTAGAATTGTTTAGAAATTAATAAAATCTATTGAAGATATTAATTATCTCTCCAGGAACTTTGCTTGCTAATTTTTAGGTCGCGAAGCATGGCCGAACTTGCCGAAAGATTAAAGCTGTAACTTTTACGCTCTCCGAAAGGGACGAAGCTGAAGGACATACTCCAACAATGCAATGTCCGGCTAACATTGACTGTTGTAAATGAGAATTTCATTGCCTGGATATCAAAATTGGTATTCATATCCATGTTCCATTTTTCGGTTAAGTTTAACCGTCCGCCAAAATTTAAACTTTGCATTATTTTTCTTGCATCCTCATCCTTTGGATTGAACGAATTGGTATAATAAAACGAGTAATCGAAACGGAAACTCCACGGGATATTAAAATCAACATATTCGGAATACGATCCGGGAAGGGCCTTATCTTCATCAATTAACTCCTTATTTTCTTCGGCTTCCTTTTTACCTTTTTTCGATTCGAAATTCATCCCGAAAGATAAGTTTGCATTGGTCAACCTACCCAACTTATTAAATCCTTTAAGGTGGTTCCATACATATTCATCATATATTTTTCCATCCTTATCTACCATGTATGGGTTCATATTTGCGCCCATATTAACGCTGACACCCTTAATCGTTGTGCGTGCCGATATCGAAATCGGGGTAAGTTTCATAGAGTCTGCAATCATATTATAAGAAGCGTTCATTCCCAGATTATCAATGATTTTCACTTTCTTAAATACCGGTTTGTCGTCACTTGTTTGTGTAGTATCATTTACTTCCAGCACTTTTGCTTCCAAATTCTGGCTTAAGCTAAAACTCATCGCTCCGCTTTCGCCTCTTCCGGTATAACCAAAAACACCTTTTTCGAAATGAGTATAATATTGAGTAACGCCTTTCCCATCTATATACGAATCATAAAATCTAAATTTTTTCTGCCCAAAATCAGGCGTATAACTAAAATTTACTGATGGTGTTATTTTATGCCTGATGGCTTTAATTTTCGAATTCGGGTTCCGCATAATATACATCCCGTAAATATTGGTCGAAGAACTCAGGCTGTAAGAATATTCATAATTTCTTCTGAATGCATAAATTGTATCCACAAGCACATGTTCCAATCCGCCTTGAATCGGATTATTATAATTCGGATCGTAAGTTTTATTTACATAGTTGGTGTACCAGCGTTCAGAATAGTTAAAGCTGGGGCTCAAATTAATGTATTTCATCAAATTGAATGATGGCAATGAAATCGGGATCGAATGTCGTATTCCGTTTTGCCAGTCGCGAACCAATGATTTATTAAGTATTTCCTTTTCTTTAGCGGTAATTGAGTTTTTCAAACTACCTGAATAGCTGAAACTAATCTTTTCGTACCACTTAACCGGCCCTACCCTGCTTTTAACTTTGAACGGGTTAACTTTCGACATATTCATTGTCATTTCAGGCAAACTTAACGACAATGTCGTATCGCGTGAGTTCTGCGAATGGCGCAGGTTCATCGACATATTAAAAGGAGTGTTTTCAAACCTTTTTGAATAGGAAATGCTCGATGATTTTTGGGTTTGCAGGTACGACTTTACTGTCAGTGAGTTTTCCTTGTCAAACGAACTGGTTGATAAATTGACATTGGCCGAAAATGTCCGGTTCGGATTTGCCTTTGAATCCTGAGAATGGGACCAGGTTAGGCTGAAACCTTTCGTAGTTTTGGCATCGGGCAATGGCTCCTCCGAGTATTTATTGAGGTTATAACTAAAATCCAAACTTCCGCTGTACCTGTAACGAACCTTATAATTGGTATGCAGCTTGCTGGCCCACGATCCCTTGGAATAAATATCACCACGCACAGAAAGATCAAAAAACTCATTTGCCGCCCAGTAATACCCTCCCTCACGAAGAAAAAAACCACGGCTTTGTTCTTCACCATAAGTTGGTATCAAAATCCCGGAAGTATAAGTGGTGGAATTTGGGAAATACCCGAAAGGAATCATCGGAAAGTAAATCGGAAAATCTTCCAAAACCATATAAGCCGGTCCGGTAATTATCTTCTCGTTCGAAATTACCTTCGCCTTCGTCATCCTCAGATAAAAATGCGGATGTTCGGCATCACAGGTTGTATATTTCCCCTTCCGAAGTATAAATTCATCTTTACTTATTTTTTTTGTCAGTTCACTATGCACAAAACCATCACCCTGCGAAGTCTTTACTTCAGTAATATAGCCCTTTTGTGTTTCAAAGTTGTACCGTAGTGTTTTCGATTCAAACTCCTCATCCCCATCTTTAAAAACCGGGTTCCCAACTTTTGTTCCGGTTGAATCGGGCAACCCTTCAGCATAAACTTCTTTATTAACAAGGTCGAGCATAATGTAATCAGCCTTAAGCTCAATGCTTTGATAATTAACCACTCCCCCCTTGTACATGAAAACTTTCTGATTTTCGAAATCAGCAATGGTCGAATCTTCAGCCGAATAAGTAATTGTTGCTTCGAGTACCGGTTTGGCTATCGAATCGTTGAATGTTTGAATTGGTGTAGTTATTGTAGAATCATTCAGGATCGGCACTGAAGAATCAGGAATCGTATCAGATTTCTGAATTAGCTGACCAAATGAAGAAATGGCAACCAGAAATAATATATTTGCTAGAAGAGTTTTAATCAAAACCACAGTATATAAGATAAGCACAAACGCTTGTTTGGTTTGCAAAAATATAAATAAGGCCTATACCTAAACGTGAACAAACGTAAAATAATTTTAAATTTCTATTTTTGTGAAGAAATAAAACCGTATTATGAATAATTTAAACTATTCGAAGACTTTTTTGATGTTAATTTTCTGCCTTTTCATCGCAGTAAATTCATATTCCATAACTTCTGCTAAAGTAAATTACAAACAGTTGGTAGTAGTAATCGATCCGGGGCATGGAGGAAAAGACCCGGGTGCTGTAAATAAATCCATCCGCGAGAAGGACATTGTTTTAGGTATCGGACTTAAATTAGGAAAACTTATAAATGAAAGCCACCCGGATGTGAAAGTTGTTTTTACGCGAAATTCAGATGTTTTCGTTCCCTTGATCGAAAGATCGCGAATTGCCAATAAAAATAAAGCCGATTTATTTATTTCACTTCATGCAAATGCATGCGGCACGCCTTCAACAAGAGGCACGGAAACATTCTTTTTAGGGCCTTCCCGTTCGGACGATAACCTCGAAATTGCAAAAAAAGAGAACTCTGTAATTTTACTTGAAGAAGATTACAAGGAGACTTACGAAGGATTTGATCCGAATTCGGCTGAATCTTATATCATGTTTGAACTGATGCAGAATACATACCTGGATCTAAGTTTATTTGTAGCTGATGCCATTCAGCAACAATTCAGATCTCGTATTGAATCACCAAACCGCGGGGTCAAACAAGCAGGTTTTCTTGTGCTCCGACAGTCATCAATGCCCAGTGTATTGGTTGAAGCAGGTTTTTTAAGCAATACAAACGAAGCCAATTACCTTAATAGTGATTCAGGACAGCGAAATATCGCACTTTCAGTTTTTGAAGCTTTCAGGAAATTTAAGGATAAAACTACAGGACCTTCAAATACCAAATCGCCTGAAGTTATTGCCAGAAATGAAAAGAAACAGGAAGTAGCGCCAAAACAAGAAGTTCGCACCGAAAATAAAAATCAGGCAGAAATTGTTATGCAAGCAGTTATCCCTGAAAAAAATGAGTCTGAAAAAGATAAAGCTGTCATTAAACCAGATACCACTATAAAAGAAAAATCATCAGAAAACAGTATTTACTATAGTGTTCAGATTGGTGCAAACACTACACCGATAGAACCGGTTGCCTCAAATTTCAAGGGTTTGAAAAATGTCAGGAGAGAAAAAACCGATAAATATTACCGATATTATTTTGGCAACGAAATCGCACTCGATAAAATAACTTCTGAATTACAGCAAATTAAACAGAAATTTCCGCAGGCATTTATAGTTTCTTTTATTGATGGCCAGCGCATTCCTTTGGATGTTCGTTCAAAATAGCGGGCTCACAAAAACCGATTAGAAAACAATCCATTTGTTTTACTGATGAATGCTGTTTAGCTTTGTATAAGAAAAACAGAAACAACGAAAAAATGATTAAGATTTCTAAATATTCCAAACTGGGTTTTTTGGTTATTGCCTGTTTGGCAATTCTTGTATGGGGAATCAACTTTTTAAAAGGAATTGATATCCTGAAAAGAAATACCAATTACTACGTAATCTATGATAAAATTGATGGTTTACTTACATCCAGTACTGTGACTATCAACGGATATCAGGTTGGGCAAGTTTCTGAAATTGAATTTCTGAGCGATTATTCAGGAAGGTTAATCGCGACACTTTCGCTCCAGGGAGATTATAAAATTGCCAAAGGCTCAACAGCGAAAATAGTTTCGAGCGATATCATGGGAACAAAATCGATTAAACTGGAGATTGTTCATACAGCCGAATATTACAACGAATACGATACCATTCCAGGAGATACTGAAAGCGATTTAAAGGAACAGGTAAGCATGCAGGTTTTGCCGTTAAAGAAAAAAGCAGAGGAATTAATTGCCTCGCTCGATTCGGCAATTACAGTGGTGACCTACATATTCAATGAACGGACTCGTGAAAATTTAGCTGAAAGTTTTGAAAATATTAACCGCACAATTGCCAATATCGAATCATCTTCGAATGAATTGAAAGTTATAATAGGAAGTGGCAGGATTAATTCAATTGTTGAAAACCTCGACAGCATCACCGGCACCATTACACAAAATTCAGGCAAAATAACCAATGTAATTCAAAATCTGTCATCACTTTCAGATTCACTGGCAAAATTGAATATTAGCCCGGTATTTGAAGAAATAAGTTCTTCTGTCGCCGGCATAAATGCCATTATTCAAAAGCTAAATACCACTGAAAGTTCAGCTGGCCTGCTATTAAATGATCCGGTTTTGTACCAAAATCTCAATAACCTTACCGGAAGCCTTGACATGTTATTAAAAGATGTCAGGAACAATCCTAAACGGTACGTACATTTTTCAGCCTTCAACATCGGGAAAGATGTTTATATTACAGCAAAACCCGGCCAGGCTGAAGAAAAAGACAAAGTAATATACAAGGTACATCTGATTTCGAGTCCGGCTAAATTATCGGTCCAATCGGCATTTTTTAAAGGGCTCGGTCCAATCGAAGAAATAAAACTTAGTGAAACCTATAATTATATGGCTGGAAAATCGACCGATTTTGACCAAATTTCAAAACTTTTAGAAACAGCCAGAATCAATTTTCCGAATGCAAATTTGGTCGCATTTAAAAATGGAAGAAAGATAAAAATGGAAAAAGCTTTAAAAAACTAAACAATTATCTATTAAAATATAATATATATTATTGTAATTAATCCCACAGCCCTTTACTGGCAGGAATATACAAATAATGATTATTCAATACGCTCATAATCAAATACTTAGTGTTATTAAAAAAATATTAAACTTTTTTCACTTTTTAAATGCCTGAGTTCTAAAGTAGTTATCTTTTTTTTGTAAAAATCAATAGCAAATCCATTTTTTTTATACTTTTTTTTTCACAAAATTTGTTTTCAGGGAAATCTAATACAGGGAATACAGTTTTGTCAAATCTTTTAATATCCGGCTCCAAAATGATTAATGATCATCGTTTGGTTTGGGACCGTTGTCTGTCAGTTATTCGAGACAATGTTCCAAGCATTAGCTTTAAAACTTGGTTTGAGCCAATCGTGCCAGTGAATCTGGATGAAGAAGTTCTAACAATTCAGGTACCAAGTCCATTTTTTTACGAATATCTGGAAGAACAGTACATTGATTTACTAAGAAAAACTTTGCGCAAAGAAGTTGGACAAGGAGCCAAACTGGAATATGTAGTGGTTATGGGAAACAACCAAAGCAATTCTCAGCCTTATACCATAAAATATCCAACGAGCAACAACAGCAAAATTCAGAATAAACCGATGAGCATTCCGCTTAAAAACGAAGGAAAGCAATCGATTCGTAATCCTTTTATTATCCCCGGAATTCAAAAAATTCAGATTGATCCGCAATTGCGCCTCGACAATACTTTTGACAATTTTGTTGAAGGCGAATGTAACCGCCTGGCGCGCAGTGCAGGTTATGCTGTTTCGCAAAACCCTGGAGGAACAGCATTTAATCCACTGATGATCTACGGCAATTCGGGTCTTGGAAAAACCCATTTAGCCCATGCAATTGGTATTGAGGTTAAAGAAACCCATCCTGATAAAGTTGTGCTTTATGTGAATGCCAATAAATTTCAGACACAATTTACTGAAGCTACCCGGAACAACAACCGAAACGATTTTTTGAATTTTTATCAGATGATAGATGTTCTGATTCTGGATGATGTTCATGAATTTGCCGGTAAGGAAAAAACACAGGAAACATTCTTTCATATTTTCAATCATCTGCACCAAAGCGGTAAACAGTTGATTTTAACTTCGGATAAACCACCAATTGAACTTAAAGGCCTCGAACAACGTCTGCTTTCAAGGTTTAAATGGGGTTTGACCGCCGATTTGCAACAACCCAGCTTCGAGACCAGAATGGATATCCTGAAACGGAAGATCTACAAAGACGGAATTGAAATATCAAATGAAGTTCTGGAATACATTGCTTCGCACATTAGCAACAATATCAGGGAATTAGAAGGTGCCTTGGTCTCATTGCTTGCACAGTCAACACTCAACAAAAAAGAAATCACCATCGAGCTTGCCAGCGAAATGATTAATAAGCTGGTAAAAAATTCGAAGAGAGAATTGTCGATCGATTACATTACGAAAGTTGTTTGCGATTATTTCAACATGCCGGTTGACTCGCTTCAGGCCAAAACCCGTAAGCGCGAAGTCGTTCAGGCCCGGCAACTCGCCATGTATTTCTCAAAAAATATGACCAAATCGTCGCTCGCTTCCATTGGTTCGCAAATCGGAAACAAAGATCACGCAACAGTGCTTCATGCCTGCAAAACAGTGAATAACCTAAAAGAAACCGATAAGAATTTCAAGCTCTGTGTTGACGAAATTGAAAGAAAACTGAAATTATAAAATATCAAAAGCAGGTCACTTCGATCTGCTTTTTTGTTGTCAGCAAATCCGGGTACAATGATCTATCTTTTACTGAGCATTCTCTCCTCCATAATTTTTATCACTTTTAAACTTTCTGAAAGGTTTAAAACAAACCTGATAAAACTGACTGATGGAAGATACTTATAAAACAATAGAAAAGCCTTCGGAAGGATTGTTCAAGGACAAGGGAAGCAAGTTCATTTCTTTCGCATTTCCGGTAGATAATGAGGAAGAAATCAAAGAGATTGTTCAGTCCATAAAAAAAGAACACCATTCTGCCCGACACCATTGCTATGCTTGGAGGCTGGGCGCTGACCAATTACTTTTCAGAGCAAACGACGACGGCGAACCTTCATCCACCGCAGGAAAACCCATCTTAGGGCAAATCCAGAGTTTCGACCTGACCAACATTCTGATTGTGGTTGTCAGGTATTTCGGCGGAACACTGTTGGGCGTAAGCGGTTTGATCAATGCCTACCGCAATGCGGCTTTGGACGCAATCAATCAGGCTGAAATTGTGGAGAAACTGGTGGAGAAATGGCTGTTGGTAGAATTTGATTACGGAGCCATGAACGAGGTGATGAAAATTTTCAAGGATGAAAAACTGCCACAGACAGACCCGCAGTTCGACCTGAGATGCAGCATAAAAACACATATCAGACTCAGCGAGTTAAACCGGATCGAACAAGCATTTTCAAAAATTGATGGTATTAAAGTTACTGCCGGTTAACAAGAGTGCAGTTGTTGATAACCTTTTCATAAAAATTGAACATCAATTGCAAATGGATGATAAAAACAAGCTAATTTTGGATTTTAATGAAACACCTGATAAAACAATATTATCATTTTTTTTGTGAAGCTATTCGCTACGAAAAAGTATTTCCTATTTCCCTATATTGTTTTTATCAGTCAAACGATTTGACACATTTCAGATTATTCCCGGAATTTCCCATTCCCAATAAAAACCAGCAGAGAAGCTATTTCTGTTGGTTTTTTTTTGCTTCCTACACACTTAAAAATCAACATGCAAAATGAAGAAGAAAGACTTAATTTCGATTACTGATTATTCAAAAGAAGATTATCTGCACATTTTGGATCTCGCAGCCGATTTTGAAAAAAATCCAAACCAGAGACTACTTGAAGGCAAGGTAGTCGCTTCTTTGTTTTTTGAACCATCTACCCGCACCCGTCTGAGCTTCGAGACTGCCATCAACCGTTTGGGTGGCCGCATTATTGGCTTTTCTGATGCAGGCTCGTCCAGTGTTTCGAAAGGTGAAACATTGCACGATACGATCCGAATGGTAAGCAATTACGTTGATCTGATTGTGATGCGCCATCATTTGGAAGGCAGCGCAAGGTATGCGGCCGAAGTGGCGGATGTTCCGGTTATCAATGCCGGCGACGGAGCCAACCAGCACCCGACTCAGACCTTGCTTGACATGTATTCAATCCTGAAAACACAGGGAACACTCGACAACATCAACATTTTTATGATTGGCGACCTGAAATACGGACGCACCGTTCATTCGTTGCTTATGGCGCTGTCGGAATTCGAAAAACCGATTTTCAATTTCATTGCACCTGAAGAACTGGCCATGCCCGAAGAATACAAATTATTCCTGAAAGAAAAAGGAATCCGGTTTTTCGAGCACACCGAGATCAACGAAAACATCAACCATGCTGACATTATATATATGACACGGGTTCAGAAAGAACGGTTTATGGATCCGATCGAATACGAAAAAGTAAAAAATGTTTATATCCTGAGAAACAACATGTTGAATGACACCAAACCCAACATGCGCATCCTTCATCCGCTTCCAAGAATCAACGAAATTCACCCCGACGTTGACAAAAACGAAAAAGCATACTATTTTACACAAGCCAAAAACGGCGTTTATGCCCGTCAGGCAATCATTGCACATATCCTCAACCTTAAATAAATACAGCCATGAGCGATAGTTTAAAAAAGAAACTAAAACTGAAAGTCAGTGCAATCAACGATGGCACTGTCATCGATCACATTCCTTCTGAAAATCTGTTCAAAGTAATATCCATTTTGGGGCTCGAAAAAGTGAAATCTCAAATTACGTTTGGGTTTAACTTCGAAAGCGAAAAAATGGGAAGCAAAGCAATCGTCAAAGTTTCGGATGTGTTTTTTGAAGACGACGAAATCAACAAAATTTCGCTGATTGCCAGAAATGCCAAGCTAAACATCATCCGCGACTACGAAGTTGTTGAAAAGCGGGTAGTGGAAGTTCCTGATAAAGTGATTGGTATTGTGAAATGTTTTAATCCGAAGTGCATTACCAATAACGAAGAAATTACCACCTATTTCAATGTTATCTCGAAAAACCCACTCGACCTAAAGTGTAAATATTGCGAGAAAATTACCCACGAACACCAAATGGTGATAAAATAAGATTAGAATGACAGCAACAAATTTTATTGAAGTCTTCCAAAAAATAGCTGCGTTGGTTAAAATCAATCCTGAAGATTTACTTCTCCGGATCTGCGAACTTCTGAAACAGGAAGTTTACCATTACGACTGGGTGGGTTTCTACATTCTTGATCAGAAAAAAAACGAACTTGTATTGGGACCTTTTGTGGGAAAACCGACCCAGCACACCCACATCGCAGTTGGAAAAGGCATTTGCGGACAGGTAGCCGAAAGTGGCCTGACCATGGTGGTTCAGGACGTGACCCAGGTTGAAAACTATATTTCTTGCGGCCTTGATGTGCAATCTGAAATTGTTGTTCCCATTATGAAAGACGGAAAGTTTGTAGCCGAGCTCGATATCGACAGCCACTCTCCTGCCCCTTTTACTCTGGACGACAGCGCGTTTTTGGCCAAAGTGTGCGATCTGTTGACTGCTCGTTTTTAGAAAACTAATTAACCATAAAAAAAATATTTAGTCTGAATTAGGGAAAAGTCTTCTTTTGGTTTGTTTAAATAGTGTAATTTGCGGCATTCTGTAGTTCCGCGAATTACACTATTTGTTTTTTAGTGCCTGTGTGACGAAAAAAGCATCAGGCCAAATATCAAAAATGTTATGATGCACGAAATTTTTGAAATACTTTTCCATACCAACCAGGCACTTTATGCTATAGTTTCCGAAAATGTGAATGAAGCTTACCTAGTATTGTTCCTGATAATTTTTCTTGAAACAGGGCTGATCATTTTTCCATTTCTGCCAGGCGACGGATTACTATTCTCAGCCGGAGTTATCGCAGCATCCTCACAGCTTAATATCGTGATTTTGGTACCGATTCTGATTGCCGCAGCTGTTGTGGGCAATTATTTTAATTATGGCATTGGCAAACTGATAGGCAACAAAATTGAACACAGCAAAAACCGGTTTGTGCAAAAATATCTTGTAAAATCAATTATCGAAACGAGAAAATTTTACAAGAAACATGGGAAAAAGTCCATCATCATTGGTCGGTTTTTTCCGGTCATAAGGACTTATATCCCATTTCTTGCAGGCACCGTAAAATTTGACTACCCGATGTTCGGAAAATACACTGTCATTGGTTCGTTTATCTGGGTCCCTTTCTTTACCTTAATTGGCTATTTTCTTGGAGATATCATATGGATAAAAAATAATTTCGAACTTATTTTTCTGGGCTTGATCATTGTAACACTGCTCCCCTTCTTCTACACTGCCATAAAAATGTTTCTGATAAAAAAGAAATCCTGACAAAAAGCGCAATTACAATAGCGATACTTATTTATTCGTCAAAAAACCTATTTTTGGTAATTCATAAAAAAATAGTTTTATATGTCGAAATTATTTGCCACAAAACCAATTTCACAATTACTTACCGAGTCTAAATCCGATCAGGGACTAAGAAGGACACTGAGTGCAACAAACTTAACCACTCTTGGCGTCGGGGCAGTTATTGGTGCCGGAATATTTGTCCTCACCGGACAGGCCGCTGCTCAGTATGCCGGACCTGCAATTGTCATTTCATTTCTGATTTCAGGATTTGCCTGTCTGCTGGCTGGTTTGTGTTATGCCGAATTTGCCTCGATGATACCAATTTCAGGAAGTGCATACACCTATGCTTACGCAACCATGGGCGAATTTATGGCATGGATTATTGGTTGGGACTTAATTCTGGAATACCTGTTTGCGGCCTCGACCGTCGCTGTTGGATGGTCGGGTTACGTGGTGAGCTTCCTGAAAGATTTTGGCCTCATTATCCCGGCAGAATTCACGGCTGCGTGGGGATCGGTTTTGGTTGAGATTCCGCAAATTGGCTGGAAATCCCTTACTCCCGAACTGATCAAAAACCTGGCAGACTCAGGAATTGCCATCGACAGCCTTCCGCACCTGACAGCCATATTAAACCTGCCTGCAATGTTTATTGTGGCTGCAATTACATTATTGCTGCTGATCGGTATCCGCGAATCGGCCAAATTCAATAACCTGATGGTCATTATCAAAGTGTTTGTCATTCTTTTATTCATTGGCATCGGGGCATTTTTTATCACCAAAGCCAACTGGATACCTTTCATTCCTGAAAACACCGGCGAATGGGGACATTACGGCTGGAGCGGTATTTTACGCGGGGCGGCAGTAATTTTCTTTGCCTACATCGGTTTTGACGCAGTTTCGACGGCTGCGCAGGAAGCAAAGAACCCGCAAAGAGATATGCCCATCGGAATTTTGGGATCACTCGGGATTTCAACTGTTTTATACATATTGGTAGCAATTGTTTTAACTGGAATTGTTAGCTATACTTTTTTAAATGTTTCCGATCCGATTGCCGTTGGTGTCGATGCCATGGGAGCCGGTCTTTTCTGGTTACGGCCAATTATTAAAATAGCTGCCATTGCAGGCTTAAGTTCCGTTATTCTTGTTTTACTGATGGGACAACCGCGTATTTTCTATTCAATGTCGAAAGACGGATTGTTGCCACCCATTTTCTCGAAGATCCATCCACGGTTTAAGACTCCCTATGCAAGTACGCTCATTACCGGTTCAATTGCATTGATTTTAGCCGGAATACTCCCAATCAATATTCTGGGAGAACTGGTTTCAATCGGCACGCTGCTGGCATTTGCAATCGTGTGTATTGGTGTTATTATTCTTAGAATCAAAAGGCCGGATATCAAAAGATCATTCAAAACTCCTTTTTCACCGTTTGTCCCTATTTTAGGAGCTGGCATTTGTATCCTGCAAATGCTCTCACTGCCATGGGAAACCTGGGCGCGGTTAATTGTCTGGATGGCATTGGGATTCATCATTTATTTTACCTACGGAATTAGAAACAGTAAACTAAGGGAATAAAACTAGGATTTCACGATTAAAGATGGTTGGAGAATGTACCATGGAGAAACCATTCCCGGTTTTCCGGTACACCCTCACCGGGGTTTCGAAACGGTAACCATTGTCCTCACCGGATTTGTTGACCACTCCGAAATACTCAGACAGAAATAAAACAAGCCATCGCTGATTATCAGAGAACTGAATTTGGTGGCTGGCCATGGCCAAGGCGCGATCAGGTGCATCCCCGAATTCAGGGAAGATTTGCAAAATACAGCGATGGCTCTGAAATACACAAAAAAAGGGATGAATCTCTTCACCCCTTCTCTCACAAAACCAAACTTATTTTTCTATGAAAAAAAATGTAACCTTTTACTCCTATTGCATGCCTCAAAAATAGTGCATATAACAGTTAACGCATCTGAACCAAAGTTAAAGAACCTTAAAACAAATATTTCAATATTCACCTTTTTGTTGCTTTGTGAATAAGTCATCCGAAAAAAAAAGCATAAAAAAAGGATGGCCCCAACCATCCTTTTCTACCTAACCAAACCTATTTCTATGAAAAAAACTAATGCGCTAATTGCTTATCTTTATCTACACTGCAAATATACGGCGGCAATCAGTTAACGTCTATGAACGATCGTTAAGTATTGTTAAGATTTTATCGAATTAAAGTTTGTGAAGTTTTTTCGCTTCATCAACGAATGTATATATTTGTATTCGTCTGCGATGCAAAACAAATTTAAAACTTATTCGTTTGCGTAGGAGGTTCAACAAAACCACAAAAATTTATATGACAGGAATAATCTGGAAAATTGAACTATTTTTGCATAACCAATCACAGCTAAAACATTAAATATCAATAATCTATAAATTCAATATCTATGACAAAGTACGTTTACACGTTTGGAAATGGTGCAGCTGAAGGAAAAGCTGATATGAAAAACCTGCTTGGGGGCAAAGGTGCCAACCTTGCTGAGATGAACCTGATTGGTGTTCCGGTCCCTCCCGGATTCACTATCACTACTGAAGTATGTGCCATTTACAATAAACTGGGTCGTGAAAAAGTGATCGAACTTCTTAAGGCTGACGTTGAAGCGGCCATCGCTCAGGTGGAAAGTCAAACCGGAGGAAAATTCGGAGATGCTTCAAATCCGCTTTTAGTTTCGGTGCGTTCGGGTGCGCGCGCTTCGATGCCCGGTATGATGGATACCATCCTGAACCTCGGTTTGAACGACACAGTGGTGGAAGGCATGGCTAAAAAAACCGGCAATCCCCGTTTTGTATGGGATAGCTACCGTCGTTTTATTCAGATGTACGGAGATGTTGTTCTCGATTTAAAACCGACATCAAAAACCGACATCGATCCGTTCGAAGAAATTCTGGAAGAAGTAAAACACGAAAAAGGAGTCATCAACGACAACGAACTATCAGTTGATGCCCTTAAAGAATTGGTTACCAAATTCAAGGCTGCGGTTAAAACCAAAACCGGTCACGATTTTCCTGAAGACTCGTACGAACAGCTTTGGGGCGCAGTTAGTGCCGTATTCAACAGCTGGATGAACGACCGTGCCATTTATTACCGCCAGCTAAACCAGATTCCTGAAGAATGGGGAACCGCTGTTAATGTTCAGGCAATGGTATTCGGAAACATGGGACTTTCATCAGGTACAGGCGTTTGCTTTAGCCGTGATGCCGGAACCGGAGAAAACATGTTCAACGGAGAATACCTGATCAATGCACAGGGCGAAGATGTTGTGGCAGGTATTCGTACCCCTCAGCAAATAACTTTGGAAGGTTCAAAACGCTGGGCTGTATTGGCCGGTGTTACTGAAGAAGACCGTGCAGCCAATTATCCTTCCCTCGAAGAAGCAATGCCACAGATGTACCAGGAATTGTTCACCATCCAGAAGAAACTTGATACCTACTTCAAGGACATGCAGGACATGGAGTTCACCATTCAGGAAGGTAAAATGTGGATGCTGCAGACCCGTAACGGAAAACGTACCGGCGCTGCCATGGTGCAAATTGCCATCGACATGCTGAAAGAAGGTTTACTCGACGAGAAAACTGCCTTGCTTCGCGTTGAACCCAATAAATTAGACGAACTTTTGCACCCTGTTTTCGATAAAAAAGCAATTAAAGCAGCCAAAATTTTGGCAAAAGGTTTACCTGCATCTCCGGGTGCTGCAACTGGCCAAATAGTATTCTTTGCCGA
>DAITNH010000041.1:14452-24811 GCA_036834745.1 Prolixibacteraceae bacterium | reverse complement strand
CGAAATCCGTTCGATGTTGGAAACCATTTCCTTAATGTTGATAAAACTGATCAGAATATTTTTCTTTTCTTCTGATTTCTTGGCTTTACCAATCGCCTTTTTCAGCATCTTTCTGTTCAATTCGTCAACAACCGCTTCGTTTTTAATGGTCCAGATCGCCAGGTCAATGTCTTTGTTGATGAACGAAAGCATCGAATTCTTCACCATTTTAACACTCAGTATCATCATGTTCGAAATATAATCCGACAGGCTGGCATACACCTCTTCGTTTTTTATTTTCTTCATAAAGTTAGTAATGCTGACGGCTAAATCGCCAATCCGCTCCAAACTAATTATAATGCGGTAAAGCGCAATAAGTTGCCGTATTTCAGAAGCTACCGGCTGATAAAGTACGATGGTGTTTACAATTTTATCGCTTAGTTTCACCTCCCACTTATCCAGTTTGTCTTCGTTGTCGCGGATAGTGTGCAACTGCTCATCGGTCAGATGCAACTCGCTGCTGGTAATCAGTGTTTCCAAAATATCGAGTTGGGTCAAAACCAGATTGGCAAGTGATTCGTAATCAGCCAATATCTCTTTTATCGATTCGTCTTTTTTTACTGACATGGGACTATTTTATTTACAATTTTTTTATTTACAATTTACTATTTAGTGCCTGCGGTATGGTTTGTTGCCGATTTCAAAGCATATTGCTTTCTTCGACTGTACTTCTTACGCAGTGACGTAATTTGTTCCTTTTCTCCGGTCTTCAGTCTCCGGTCTTCCGACTTATCAGAACGTCAACCGAATTTGCCGGTCAGGTATTCTTCTGTACGCCTGTCCTGCGGATTGGTAAACATATTTTTCGTTTTGCCGTATTCAACCAGTTCACCAAGGTACATAAATAGTGAATAATCTGAAATACGGGCAGCCTGCGACATGTTGTGTGTGACCATGATGATCGTATAGTGTTCCTTCAGTGTAATAAGCAAATCCTCAATTTTGGAGGTTGCTACCGGATCGAGGGCTGATGTTGGTTCATCGAGCAAAATAATTTCAGGATTAAAAGCCAGGGCACGTGCGATGCAAAGCCTTTGTTGCTGGCCTCCGCTTAAAAATGTTCCCTTTTTGGTGAGCGAATCTTTCACTTCGTCCCACAAAGCCACATCCCGCAGCGAACGTTCCACAATTTCGTCCCTTTCCTGTTTTTTCTGATTGATGCCGTTCAGCTTGTATCCGGCAATAACATTGTCGTAAATGCTCATGGTTGGGAAAGGATTGGGCCGTTGAAAAACCATTCCCGTTTTCCGGCGTAATTTGATGGCCGACATCTTGAAAATATCTTCGCCGTTCAGTGTTACCGAACCCGTTGTGTGAATGTTTTCGTACAGTTCGTGCATTCGGTTGAGGACGCGTAAAAGAGTACTCTTTCCGCAGCCGGAAGGCCCCATGATGGCTGTCACGGTGTTTTTTTTGATTCCGACTGTCACATCCTTTACCGCCACATTTTTGTCGTATGCTACTGATAAATTTTCAATGACCAGGATGGGATCTTTTACCTGTAATATGTTAGTGTTCATTTATGTTTTATTTTCGGTTAGCCGCAAACTGCTTTGCGGTCAGGTTGAATGCAAGTACAATTATCATGAGCAAAAGTGATGAACTCCAGATCATATCCACCATGTTCGGATCGTTGTAAAACTCCCAGATAAGCAATGGAATCGCGCTGGTCGGCTTGGATATGTTCATATTTATGGCCCGGCTTCCCAATGCGGTGAGCATCAAAGGAGCGGTTTCGCCAATGACCCTCGAAACAGCAAGCAGGATTCCGGTCATCAAACCACTGAAACCGGTTGGGATCAGGATTCCGGTCAGTACCCGCCAATAGGGGATTCCCAATGCCAGTCCGGCTTCCTTGAGCGTTTGAGGAATCATTTTCAAGGTCTCTTCGGTTGAGCGTACAATCATGGGCAACATCATTATGGCCAGCGAAACGCTTCCGGCCAGTGCCGAAAATCCATTGGTTACATATTTTACCACCCAAAGGTATGAGATTAATCCAAGTACAATGGAAGGAACTCCCTGTAAAATGTCTGATACATTCCTGGTGATATTGGCCAGCCATTTCCCCTGATTTTCGTACAGATAAACACCGGTGATGATTGCGATTGGAATAGCAATTACAGCTGCCATGGCCACCATCAGGAGTGTTCCCAATATGCCGTTTACAATACCGCCCGGAATGAGTTCGTTGTTTGCAATGGCTGTCATGGCTTCCATGGTATCGGGTGCTTTTTCAACCAGAAAGCCAAAGCTTAGCTGCTTGTACCCTTTTTCAATCAGCTTCGAAATGATCAGTATAATCGGTGAAACTGTAATGACAGAGAAAAGCACAACAAGGCCCAAAAAGACACGGTCTTTCCGGATTCTTGAATTGATATTCTCTGTTTCGTTGATTGCCTTCATTTTAATTTAGTTCATTTTTCTGATGATCAGTTTCCCGATGCTGTTCACAATTCCGGTAATTACAAAAAGCAATAACCCGATAAAGATGAGCGAACTAAGTTTAAGTCCGTCGGCCTCGCCAAACTGATTGGCAATAACCGAAGCCATGGTGTTTCCGGTCGAGAAGAGTCCGTCAGGAATGATATTGGAATTCCCGATGAGCATGGTAACCGCCATCGTTTCGCCCAAAGCCCTTCCAAAAGCCAGAATATATCCGGCGAAAATTCCTGAACGTGCTGCCGGAACGGTAACATACCGGATCACTTCGTATCGTGTTGAACCCAGTGAGTAAGCAGCTTCCTTCAAATCGTTCGGAACCATTGATATGATTTCGTTGCTCAGCGAGGTGGCATAAGGAATAATCATTATCGCCAGAACTATACTGGAAGTAAGAACCCCAAATCCTTGGTTTTCAAAACCGATGCCGATCAGAAACGGACGCAGGATATAAAAACCCCACAAGCCATAAACGATGGAAGGAATTCCGGCCAGCAAATCGACCATCGTACCCAAAATTTTGGCAACCCGTGTATTCCGGTAGTACTCGCCCAAGAAAAGTGAAGTTGCGAACGAAAGCGGGAAACTAATGATCAATGCTGCAAATGACGTAATCAGGGTTCCTGCGATAAATGGCAAAGCCCCGTAATTTTCACGGCCGTCAGTTGGATCCCAATGCGATGAGGTAATAAAACCAAATCCAAATGTTTTAAACGAAGGTATCGCACCCCCCACAAGGGAGAATACGATGCCTCCTGCTACTATCAGGATGATAAATGAAACAGAAATTAATATGATTTTTGTAATCTTGTCGCTGTTCATTTAACCAAGTTTATAACTTAATTAAGGATTGTTTTTCCTTCAAAAGTAACCGTACGAAGGATCGCTTTTGCCTTGGCAGCAGCATCTTCGGTAAGCGGTGCATAATGAACGTTAGGCGCTTCGGCCTGAGCTTCAGGACTAACCATCCAATCCAGCAATTTTACGGTTTCCTCTGCCTGAGCCAATGAACGTCCGTTGTAAGCCTGTTCCTTGTAAAGAATTATCCAGGTAAAACCGCTGATCGGATATGACTCAGGATCGCTTGAATTGGTAAGCATGATGCGGGTATCATCTGGAATATTTCCCTTGGCTGCCGCACTAATCGAAGCCATGGTTGGTAAAACATATTCACCGGCACTGTTCTGAACTTTGGCCATTTGGGTTTTTTGTGCAAATGCAAATTCAGAACCCACATAACCTATGGCGCCTTCAGTCTGACTAATTGTTCCCACAACTCCCGGATTGCCTTTGGCGCCCATACCAACCGGCCAGTTCAGCGATTTACCGGCTCCAATTTTTTCAGCCCATTTCGTGCTTATTTTAGACATGTAGTCCGAAAAAATCTGGGTAGTTCCGCTTCCGTCCGAACGGTGAACAAACAAAATATCTTTTACGGGTAATTTTACTCCCGTATTGTTGGCAGCGATGAGCGGATCGTTCCATTTGGTAATTTCACCCAGGAAGATTTTCTCAAGCAATTCGTTTGATAATTTCAACTCGTCAATTCCAGGCAAGTTATAAGTGATAACCACTGCTCCCAAACAGGTTGGAATGTGAACGATTGGCGCAGGCATTTCGGCCATTTTATCATCTTCCAGAAATGCATCAGTTGCCCCAAAGTCAACGACTTTGTCGGTCAGACTGCGGATACCTCCACCTGAGCCAACGCCTCCGTAAGTAACCGGAATACCTTTTGATTCAGTATAATTTTTGAATACCAGGTTGTAAAATGGAAGTGGGAAAGTTGCTCCGGCTGCAGTCAGGGAAACTTTTTCACCCGACGATTTCTTAGCTTTTTTTGCTGAATTCTGGCATGAACTAAAAAGTACTGCCAATACCAATACGGTAATAATTGTTCTCATGATTTTTTGTTTTTAAAATTTTATTTCACAGTTCAACATTAGTGTTGAAACGTAGGGTTCTGTTTCGTTGGCCGGATTCCAGCCACGGTAATTTGGTGTTAATTTTATTCCTGAAACCGGTGAATATTCAACACCGGCCATAATAAGCCGACCATCGTTGGCCAGGTTCCAGCTTTCAGTTTTTCCGGAAAGTGTATTTGACCGAAGATCGTCGTAGCGTGCAAGCAGTTTTACCTTTTTTGAAGCCACATAAGTTGCGTAAAACGATGGTCCGAAATAATCTCTGCCATCGATCATCAAATGATTTTTCTGATAATTGTATTCGGCTGCGATTGAGATTTTATTTGTTTTAAATCCAACAAATCCGGCATAAGTAATTTGCGTACTGTCTTTTCCCATAAAATCGGCCATTCCCCGAATTGTCAGTTCTTTAACCGGATTCAGTGTAAGTCCGATTGCCGTTTTAAAAATATTATCCGACTGTAATTTTTTGTAGCCTTCGCCGTTGTACAAAGCCACATCAGCGCTCAATATGTTGTTAAATTTGTAAGTTATACTGGTTCCCAAATCGGCACTCGATGCAAAATCATAGGCATCCTGAAACACCTTTTCCATGTAACGGTAACCCCAGAAATTCTCCTGAACCTTAAATTGCGTGGTAGGAATCATCCCGAAATCGACCGAAAGATTGTTGTGTTTGTAATTCAGGAAAGCATTTTTGACAAAAGCGGTCATTTGCAATTTGCCGGCACCCGGATTCCCCACATCATAAATAACTGTTCCGGAGAAGTTCTCGCTGAAGAAATGCTCGTAACCCAAATAAACGCGGGTAAGTTCGAAGGCCGACTTGGATTCGCCATCGGCAAATGTGGTGTGTGCATTGCTAAAAACCCGGATGATTGGTTTTCCATGCGGTTTAAATGCTTCTTTTGTTTCCTGCGACATTGCAATTATTGCGATACAAAGTATCAATAAGGACGTTAACAATGGTTTCTTCATTTCTACTCAAGATTTGTTTTTGAATTTTAAGCCGGTACAAAGATTAATCGCTGCAATTACAGGCCTGTTACAGAAATATTACAAAACGATTAAATTAACAGGTTTGTAATCTGAGAAAAGCACAAATAGCCAATGTGTCAAACAATTAGACCTTTCAGGCAATCTTTAATCTGGTTTAAAAACAATTACAATACGATTAAAACCTTAAAAAGATTTTATAAGTAGAAAGAATCAGAAAAGAAAAATTCAGAAAAAGATTATAGCAGTAATAAGAATGCTGAAATTACAGTGATCAAAATAACGAATCCGCGGTAAGTATGTTCAGGAATAATTTTTACGATTTTGAACCCGATGAAGGCGCCCAGCGCAATGGCAGGCAAAGTCATCAGATCGATTGTCAATGATTCGATGCTGATATTGTTCCACACAAAAAGCTGCAGCGGGAATTTGGTGAAATTAATGATCATGAAAAACCAGGCTCCGGTAGCGATAAAATTGTTTTTGGGAAGGTGCATGGCCAGAAGGTAAATGGCAAAAACAGGACCTGCCACATTCCCGATCATGGTGGCAAAACCTCCCAGAATTCCCATCGCTGCTGCAAACCACCATTTGTCGGGAAAGAAATGAGTTCCTTTTCGCTTGTCTTGCCACAGCATCAGCCCAACACTCAGAAATACCAAAATGGCGATCATGTTTTTGAATTGCTCGTCGTTCACCATTTCGCCTACCCACAAAGCCAGAAAAAGTCCAACCACCGCCCATGGCAGTACTTTTATCAAATGGCCCCAGTTGGCATGACGCCGGTAATAAGCCACTCCGAAAATATCGGCCATCATCAGGATGGGAAGCAAAACTCCCGTGGAAGCTTTGGCACCGAAAATAAAGGCCAACGCCGGAACCACAATCATCGAAACACCCGGAACGCCCACTTTCGACATTCCGATCAGCATTCCGCAAGCCATGATGATGGCCCATTCGAGGGAATTTATTTGCAGCGAGGAGAGCAGTTCCATTCCAGTTATTTAGGGTAAGGGCACAAAAGTATAACAATGAGGGGGCAATCCAATTATTAAGAAAAAAAGCTTTGGGAAACGACCAGAAGTAATTGTTTAGAAATATTTCTCTTCATCATCATTTATATTTTTATGCTTTGTAAAACGGAATGGTTTTTGTCATTTAGCATAGCATTGCGACTAACCAATCATCAGCACAATGAAAAAGCTCCTCTTTCATATGATCGTCCTCATTTCTATACTGTTATCAGGAATAGATAGCAATGCTGCAGGTTTTCTCTTTGCACCAAAAATCGATTCCATTCAACTGGTTTTTGATGATCAGCAATTGATTCTACCGGGCGAATCATTTCGAATCGGGATCATTTCATATTACAAAAATGGAAAAGTGAGAAAAACAGTTGGATTAACCGGTGGTTTGGCTTGGTGGTTACGTTACAAAGTGGAAGTTTCGGGAGGAACTGATTTTTCCGGTCGCATTTCAGTTAACGAGGAACTTATACCATCCAAAGGAAAATACATCGACATCAAAGCATGGCCGCGAAAACAGCCGGAACTTGCCAAAGAGCTTCTACTGCCGCTGAATTTCGAAACAAAAATTGAATACCGGCCAACTACTGATTTTGATAAAGCGCCCGGAAGTCAGATAAAAGGTGAACTACTGACTGAATTCAACAACGGTCAGACCAGAATCTGTTCCGATTTGCGTAACAGCCGTGAATCTGAAAATTTCCAGTTCTCGGGGCAGGGTGGTTTGTGGAAAAATGGAAGATTTACCATTGAACCGGATTTCACCATGATTGAGAACCATCGTTCATCCTTAATTGTCAATTCATTGCGCAACAATTCAGTAGCCGACACTTTTTCGGTTCTGCTTGATTACAAACATGCCTACACGCTTAATTTGAAGGGTAGTTCAGGTACTCCGGGCTTTTCCGGTATGAGCGGAAGTTCCGGCTCGCCGGGAAATCATGGTTATCACGGGCAGGCAGGCTATGATGGTGAGTTTGGTACTGATAGTCCTGAAATCGGTGTCTGGAGCGACCTTTACCGCGATTCGGTTTTAAACTGCGACTTGTTGTATGTGTATGCCCAAAATTTATGGACAGGCGAAGAATTTCGCTACCTGATTAATCCTGAAGGTGGGAAACTCAATGTTTCGTCGAATGGAGGTTCAGGCGGTTTTGGAGGTTCCGGAGGAAATGGTGGCTCTGGTGGTGATGGAATGGAAGGTGAAAAATGGATCGAGAAGCACATCGAAAAACGGATCGTTAAAAAACCGGTAACCAAAACTGTTATCCGGAAGGAAAAGAAGAAAGTTACCGACAAAGACGGAAAAGAAACTGAAATTGAGGTAGATGTTGAGGTACCCGAAACGGTGTATGTTGATGAGGTTGTCGAAGTTGTGGTTGAAGTCGTGAAACAGGGCCCCGGCGGCGACGGCGGCGACGGTGGCTGGGGTGGCCCCGGTGGATTGGGCGGTCCGGGCGGATACGGAGGAAAAATCACCCTGTATTTCACCGATGACGCGATGCCATTTAGATATATGATTACAGCACGCAGCAAAGGCGGATCGGGTGGACTGCACGGATCGGGCGGTAGCGGCGGCCACGGAGGAAGAGGCGGCAATGGAAATCCCAGCGGAAATAGCGGTTCACACGGTCAATCAGGTCCTTCTGCAATGGGTTGGGCCGACAGCGGACGAAGCGGACAAATCAGGATTCAGACAACTGAGGAGTTTTTTAAGTACGAACCGAAAGAGTAGAACCAAAATGTTTTTAGCCATGAAAACATTAGGCCAACTTTTGATGATGAAACGAGCCACGAGCAATAACCTCACACTGATTCATGATTCGCCATCTGGTAATTAAAAACAGAAAACTTAAAAATATTTAAACATGTATGTTTACTGCGACTGCGACTAAACACTTTTCCCTTCTGACTCAAATTTTCGCTTATCTTTGTCACCCTCAATAAAATCATTGCACAATGACTAACTTCAAACGTACCCTCATTACTTCGGCTTTGCCGTATGCCAACGGACCGGTTCACATCGGACACCTTGCCGGCGTGTATGTTCCGGCTGATATTTATGCCCGTTTTCTCCGGATGAACGGACAGGAAGTGGCTTTTATCGGCGGCTCCGACGAGCATGGCGTGCCAATTACCCTGAAAGCCAAGAATGAAGGTGTTACCCCGCAAGATATCGTGGACAAATACCACGGCATGATCAAGGATTCGTTCCAGCGTTTCGGAATTTCGTTCGACATTTACGCCCGAACCAGCAATCCGATTCACCACCAAACTGCTTCCGAAATTTTCCTGAAACTTTATCAGGACGGAAAATTCATCGAAAAAACCTCCGAACAATATTACGACGCCGAAAACAAACAATTTCTGGCCGACCGATACATCACCGGAACCTGTCCGAAGTGTGGATTCGAAAAAGCTTACGGCGACCAGTGCGAAAGCTGCGGAAGTGCTTTGAGCCCCAACGAACTGATCAATCCTAAATCGATGATAAGTGGAAACGTTCCGGAGCTGAAAGAAACCAAACATTGGTATTTGCCACTCGACCAATACGAAGGCTGGCTGAAAGAATGGCTTCTGGAAGGTCACAAGGAATGGAAATCAAATGTTTACGGCCAGTGTAAATCCTGGATCGACGGCGGTTTGCAGCCACGTGCCGTAACCCGCGACCTCGATTGGGGAGTGCCGGTTCCGGTTGAGGGAGCAGAGAACAAAGTGCTTTATGTTTGGTTCGATGCGCCGATTGGCTACATTTCTGCCACCAAAGAATTAACTCCAGATTGGGAAAAATGGTGGAAAGATCCGGAAACCAAACTGGTGCATTTCATCGGGAAAGACAACATTGTTTTCCATTGCATCATTTTTCCGGTTATTCTGAAAGCCGAAGGTTCGTACATTTTGCCTGAAAACGTTCCCGCCAACGAATTCCTGAACCTCGAAGGCGACAAAATTTCTACCTCGCGTAACTGGGCGGTTTGGCTGCACGAATATCTGGAAGAATTTCCAGGCAAGGAAGATGTGCTGAAATATGTACTGACCGCCAACGCTCCTGAAACGAAGGACAACGATTTTACCTGGAAAGATTTTCAGACCCGCAATAACAACGAACTGGTGGCCGTGTTGGGTAATTTTGTCAACCGTGCACTGGTTTTAACCCAAAAATATTACTCCGGAAAAGTTCCTGAAGCAGGAGAACTTACCCAGGCAGACCAGCTTGCTTTGGCCGAAATATCGGTTATCAAGGCTGAAGTTGAGAAAAGCATTGGTCAGTACCGTTTCCGTGAAGCGCTCAAGTTTGCAATGGATCTGGCTCGTTTGGGCAACAAATACCTTGCTGATGCCGAGCCGTGGATCGTGGTAAAAACCGATCCTGAACGCGTGAAAACCATCATGTACGTAAGTTTGCAGATTACCGCCAACCTGACCATCATTTTTGCGCCCTTCCTTCCGTTCAGCATGGATAAATTACGCGGTTTCCTCAATATGGACGAACTAAACTGGAGTAATCTGGGTCGTACCGATCTTTTACCGGGCGGTCATCAGGTAAATACTCCGGAATTGCTGTTCGAAAAAATTGAGGATGAGGTGATTGAAAAGCAGGTAAACAAACTGCTTGCAACAAAAAAAGCCAACGAAGTTGCCAATGCACAAGTTTCACCTGCGAAAGAAAACTGCACTTTCGACGATTTCAACAAAATGGACATTCGTACCGGAACCATCCTGGAAGCTGAGCGCATACCCAAAACCAAGAAGTTGCTGAAACTGACCATCGACACCGGAATCGACAAACGCACCGTAGTTTCGGGCATTGCCGAATATTACAATCCTGAAGAAATCATTGGTCAGCAGGTGAGTATTTTGGTGAACCTCGAACCGAAAGAACTGAAAGGTATCCAATCGCAGGGAATGATACTGATGGCGCAGGATGCCGA
>DAITNH010000041.1:0-14352 GCA_036834745.1 Prolixibacteraceae bacterium | reverse complement strand
AAGAACTGAAAGGTATCCAATCGCAGGGAATGATACTGATGGCGCAGGATGCCGATGGTTCGCTGAAATTTGTGACGCCGACGACACCAGTTAAAAACGGGTCGGAAATAAAATAAAAGGAAGCCCCTCCAACCTCCCCGAAGGGGAGGCTTCAGGAAACACAGGCATTTTGCATTTTTTTTAGAATAGAAATAATGAAATTAGAATGCTTCTTAGCCCCTCCTTCGGAGGGGTTGGGGAGGCTTCTATCTTCGTAAGCCTCAGTACCGTCGTCAAGGCGGATCGGTTGCTTACACTCTATAAATCGGAACCGCTTTCCTACGGGAAGGCGGTTTTTTATTTTCAGGATTTCACCCTTCTCTAAAAGGACAGAATTCCTTCTCTGAATATGGTGAAAAATGCTAAATTTGCTAAAAATCACGATTATGAATTCTATAGAACTGAAAGAAAAAATCATTCGACAAATTGATTGTCTGAATGAAGAAGACTTTGAAAAAGTGTACCATCAATTGCTGGAAATTCTCAAATCAGCTAATCACTACAAATTATCTGAAGAAGAAAATGAAGCCATTGATTCAGCTTTGAAAGTGAGTGAAGAAGGGGAAACATACACCCACAATGAAGTTATCTCCGAAGCCCAAAATAAATTTCCCAATTTGAAGTTCAAATGAGAACTGTTCGCTGGAACAAATTGGCACGGCTTGATTACTACGAAAACATCAGCTATTTGCTAGAAGACTGGTCAGGAAAAGAGGCACAAAACTTTATCGATAAAGTATTTGAGATTGAAAATATGCTGGCAAAAGGCAATGTCGAATTTCAGAATACTGATCGTATGGGCATAAAACGTTGCGTGATTAACAAACAAATCTCCTTGTTTTACAAGATCCATAACGGAAAAAACATCGAACTTCTTCGGTTTTGGAACAATAACAAGAATTTGAAAAACTTAAATCTTTAAGCGGTTGTCAACTGCGTACATTTTATCTGGAACCGCTTTCCTACGGGAAGGCGGTTTTTTAATATCCGGAAATCAATGTTGAACAAAATCCGTGAAATCACTTATCAAAAACTCAATTTTAAACGCTAAAAATTAAGCCGTTCATTCGGTATTGCAGCATAGTGCAGGACACTTTTCAGTAAAAATTACTATTTTCGATCCCTGAAAACTTAAACCGAAATCGCATGAAAGCTAAATCGATCCTTATTTTCTTACTGGTATTTCTCGCCAGTTCTATCTTTGTTTCAGCAAAAGAAGAACCCAACCACCTAAAACTCTGGTACACCAAACCTGCCCTGAAATGGACGGAAGCCTTGCCCATTGGTAACGGACGACTGGGCGCCATGATTTTTGGCGGAGTTGAAAACGACCGCATCCAGTTCAATGAAGAAACCCTTTGGACAGGGGCTCCAAACGATTATGCCCACAAAGGTGCGTCAAAATATCTCGGACAAATCAGGCAATTGCTGTCTGATGGGAAACAGAAGGAAGCTGAAGATCTGGGCATGGCTGAATTCATGGGAGTTCCAATCCGACAGAAGGCTTATCAGGCTTTCGGCGATTTAAACCTGCATTTTCTTAACCAATCCACATTCACCAATTATCACCGCGAATTGGATTTAAAAAATGCGCTTCATCGGGTTTCGTATCAATCGAACGGAGTAAATTTTACACGCGAGTATTTGTCGTCAAATCCCGATCAGGTGATTGCCATTCGCCTGACAGCCGATCAGAAAAAAGCATTGAATTTCACATTGGATTTTGATGCGCTGCATGAATCAAAAACCATGGAAGTAAGCGGGAATAGCCTCACATTGAAAGTACAGGTAAAAGATGGCGCTTTACGCGGAGTTGCTTCGCTCAAAGTTGTTTCCGACGGAACGGTTTCGGCAAAAGGAAATCAGCTTTCGGTTTCAGGAGCCAAAACAGCGACCATTTATCTGACTGCCGCGACCAATTACGTGAATTACAAAGATGTGAGCGGAGATCCGGAGCAAAAAGTGAAGCAAATACTGGCAAAAGCTGAAACAAAAAAATACAAACAAATTCTCAGCAGCCATGTTGCCGATTACCAGAAGTTATTCAGCCGGTTCGATGTTCAGTTTTCTGAAAATGAACGGGTAAAACTGCCAACCAACGAGCGGATTATTGAGTTCAGCAAAAGTGCAGATGATCCGCAATTACTGGCTCTTTACATTCAGTATGGCCGCTACCTGCTAATTTCGAGCAGCCGTCCCGGAACACATCCAGCCAACCTTCAGGGAATATGGAACGATCAGCTAAATCCTTCGTGGGATAGCAAGTACACCGTAAACATCAATACTGAAATGAATTACTGGCCGGTTGAAGTAGCAAATCTGGCCGAATGTCAGGAGCCACTTTACAGCCTGATTGCCGACTGTGCCGAAACTGGCAAAACGGTTGCCAAAGAACATTACAATGCGACAGGTTGGGTGCTGCACCACAATACCGATATCTGGAGAGGAACTGCACCCATCAATGCTTCAAATCATGGCATCTGGGTCACCGGTGGAGCATGGCTGAGCCGACATTTATGGGAACATTACCAATTTTCTCAGGACAAGGAATTTTTGGCAAACCAAGCCTACCCGCTGATGAAAGGCGCGGCTGAATTTTTTACTGAATTTTTAACGGTTGATCCCAAAACCGGTTATCTGATAAGCACACCTTCCAATTCTCCTGAAAATGGCGGTTTGGTTGCCGGTCCGACGATGGATCACCAGATTATCCGTGCTTTGTTCCGTTCGTGCATAGAAGCTTCAGAAATACTTGGAACCGATCAGGCATTTGCCTTGAAATTGAAAGAAATGCTGCCCAAAATTGCACCGAACCAAATAGGGAAACACGGCCAGCTTCAGGAATGGATGGAAGATAAAGATGACCCGACTAACAAACATCGTCATGTTTCGCACTTGTGGGGCGTTCATCCCGGAAATGAAATTAACTGGAAAGACACGCCAGACTTGATGAAGGCTGCACGCCAGTCGCTTATTTACCGTGGCGACGATGGCACCGGCTGGAGCCTGGCCTGGAAAATCAATTTCTGGGCACGGTTTCTCGATGGAAATCACGCTTACGACATGTTGAAATTACTTTTCCGCCCTGTACAGATCGACGATGTAGTTTACACTGGCGGAGGTGGTTCATACACCAATTTGTTCGATGCGCATCCACCGTTTCAGATCGACGGAAATTTTGGCGCTCCGGCCGGCATGATCGAGATGCTGGTTCAAAGTCAACTCAATGAAATAGACATTCTTCCAGCTTTGCCCGACGCTTTGCCTTCAGGGAATATCTCTGGAGTATGCGCCCGCGGCGGTTTCGAACTGATTTTTAGCTGGGCCGGTGGAAAACTTCAGAAATTGGATGTTTTATCAAAAGCCGGTAAAAAATGTAAACTCAAATACGGGGAAAAGGTAATTGAAATGGTTACAGAAAAAGGAAAAACATATTCGTTTAACGGGCAGTTGAAGAGATTGTAATTCTTTTTCCTCACCTTTGCTGACCTTTAAAACGACAGGCTATGTTTCAGGTTATTTGGGAATTAAAAGTAAAATTCAAGGAGTGCGATAAGTTTGAGAAATTCTACGATCCGAAAGGCGAATGGGTGAAATTCTTCAGCAAATCGCCCGACTACCTGGGAACCGATGTGCTCGAAAGCGGCGAAGGTGATGGAATATTTCTGGTTATCGACGAATGGTCGATGGAAGAAGCTTTTAGCGAGTTTGTGAAAAGCCGGAAAGCTGACTACGATTTGCTCGAAGAAAAAGCCAAAACCGCCAGTCGCACCAAGAAACGCATTTTCATTAACCTGAATCCGGAGGAATAAGAATAATTCCAAGTTCCAAATTTCAAGTTTCAGGAATTTGGGGTTGGATAATTGGAAGTATAATTCACAGGGGAAGGTTTTTTATACCCTGATTATTCAAAGCTAAACACTTTATCTCAGCGACAACTTGGAACTTGAAACCTGGAACTTGAAACTCAATTTATGCCTTTCTCTCACATCCTTTTCGACCTCGATGGAACACTGACCAATCCCCGCCTGGGAATTGGCAATTCGTTGAAATTTGCTTTGCGGCAAATGCAAATTGACGGTTACAGCAACGAAATTCTCGAACGCTTTGTTGGACCGCCACTTCAGGATGGATTTAAAAACCTGTTTGGATTAAATGAGCGAAATACAAACCTGGCAGTGGAACATTTCCGCACTTATTTCGGAGAAAAAGGATTGTACGAAAATGAACCATATCAAGGTATTAGCGAACTATTGGAACAGTTACACCTTTCAGGAAAACACATTTATGTGGTTACTTCGAAATTAGAAAAATATGCCAAAATGATCATCCGGCATTTTGAATTCGACCGGTACATCGATGATCTGCAAGGTGCAGAGGCTTCCGGGAAACACTCTGGAAAGGGCCAGTTGATTGCAGAACTTATGGAACGCAACCGCATTCGGCCATCGTCTTCTGTGGTGATGATCGGCGACACGCATTACGACCTGATTGGCGCCAAAGAAAATGAAATTTCGGCCATCGCTGTTGGTTACGGCTTTGGAACTCCCGAGTCGCTAAGTGCCTGCGATCCTGATTATATGGTTGAATCCGTTGATGAACTTGCCGAATTACTGCTGGGCTGAATTGGGGTATTATTTTCAAGAATAAAGAATGTAATGGGTTGATTATAAAGCCTGGCTAATTCCAGTAAAATTAGGAAATCGACACGTCTTGCCCCGTTTTCGATTTTAGAGAGTTCGCTTTGTGAGACAATTTTACTATCCGCGACTTGTTTCTGCGATAATCCTGCATTCTCGCGCGCTTCAATCAATCTGCCAGAAAGATAACGTCTTTTTTTACTATAATCATTTCTATTCATAACATTTAAATATTCCTTATTGCAATATTATAGAATATGATTTGTTATTCCATTTTGGAATATTAGAACTTTCACTCCCCCATTTCATCAATAATTTTTACATTTGCAGCATCAAAAAATCAAAAATCATGATTCAGGAAATACAGATTTACAACACACTTACCCGTAAAAAAGAAGTTTTTGAACCGATCGTTCCCGGCAAAGTTGGGTTGTATGTTTGTGGACCAACCGTTTATGGTCCTCCTCATCTGGGTCATGCCCGCTCTGCGATTAGCTTCGATTTAGTATTTCGTTTCCTGAAACAGATTGGTTACAAAGTTCGCTATGTGCGCAACATTACCGATGTGGGTCATTTGGTTGCCGATGCCGACGAGGGCGAGGACAAAATTGCCAAACAAGCCAAACTCGACGAGTTGGAACCTATGGAAGTGGTTCAGAAATATACCAATATGTACCATCAGGCGATGGCATTGCTCAATCTGGAATCGCCCAGTATTGAACCACGTGCTTCGGGTCATATTATTGAGCAGATCGAAGAGGTAAAGAAAATTCTGAGTTCCGGCTACGCTTACGAAAGCAATGGATCGGTGTATTTCGATGTGGAGAAATTTGCTTCTGAAAATGAATACGGAAAACTTTCGGGCCGTAAAATTGAAGATCTGCTCTGCAATACCCGAACGCTGGATGGTCAGGATGAAAAACGCTCCGGACTGGATTTTGCCGTCTGGAAAAAAGCATCGCCCGAACACATTATGCACTGGCCATCGCCCTGGAGCGAAGGATTTCCGGGATGGCACATGGAATGTACCGCCATGAGCTGCAAATATCTGGGTGAAACTTTCGACATTCACGGTGGTGGAATGGATTTGACATTCCCGCACCACGAAGCTGAAATGGCGCAGGCGCAGGCAGCCCACGGAAAACCTGCTGTCCGCTATTGGATGCACAACAACATGATTACATTGAACGGACAGAAAATGGGCAAATCGCTTGGAAACGCCATTTCGCTGGAAGAGTTTTTCAGCGGCAATCATCCACTTCTTGAAAAGGCTTACAGTCCGATGACCATCCGCTTTTTCATGTTGCAGGCGCATTACCGCAGCACACTCGATTTCTCGAACGAAGCACTTCAGGCTTCAGAAAAAGGCCTGGAACGCCTGATGAAGGCTGTTGCCAAAATTGAATCGTTGCCGGTTTCTGAAACTTCTTCGGTGAATATTGCGGAACTTTCAGCCAATTGCTATACTGCGATGGGCGACGACATGAACAGCCCGATTGCGATGAGTTATTTGTTCGAAGGTGTAAAAATCATTAATTCGGTTGCTGACGGAAATACCGTCATTACACTGGCAGATCGCGATGCATTGAAATCACTTTTCCACGCTTTTGTTTTCGATATTTTTGGCTTGAAAGCTGAAAATCAGGCGGATTCCGGCAACAGTGAAGTTTTAAACGAAGTAGTTGATCTGCTGATGAAACTTCGCATGGATGCCAAAGCCAACAAAGACTGGGTAACTTCGGATAAAATCCGCAACGAACTGGGCGCCATCGGCTTCGACATAAAAGATGGCAAAGAAGGTGTTAGCTGGGAGTTGAAGAAGTAGTATTTTAATCAGGCGGTTGCAAGTGTGGCGATACTTACCTTTGCGTCAGTTCTGGAAATGATGGCCTGAGCGCAGGCTTCGAGTGTCGAGCCGGTTGTTACCACATCGTCAATCAGCAAAATATGTTTTCCGGAGAAAGCTTCCGGATCGGTTAATTCGAAAATCCCTTCCACATTTTGCCAGCGCTCGAAACGGGCTTTTCGCGTTTGTGTTTCTGTTGCAGTAATCCGTTTTAGATTGTCGTCTGAAAGTTGTTTCTGCATTTGTTGGGCAATCCCTGAAGCAATCCACCAACTTTGATTGTACCCGCGCTTTTTTTCTTTTTGAGGGTGAAGCGGGACCGGACAAATTACATCTACTGAGTTAAAGCTTTCTGATTGTAGCAAATCAATCCCGAACTGTTTCCCGATTTCCGCACCCAGTTCTTTCATTCCCTTGTACTTGAGGTTGTGTAGCAGCGATTGATATTTACTGCCCTTGCTGAAAAAGAAAAATGCGGTGGCAAATTCAATTCTCACCCTTCCGTAGAACAATTGGGCGACCGGATTTTCCGGCTCACAGTGGAAATTTGTTCGTGGAATATGGTGCAGACAATGCAGGCAAATCCACTGTTCCTGTTCAATCAGTTTATCGCCGCAGGTCACACACAATTTGGGGAAAATCAGTTCGGTAAGGTAATACAGAATAGGTGAATTCATCAGGCAATTTTAGTCGATAAGTTTTCAGAGAGATAATAGTATAGAAAGTTACGGAATAATATTTAAATCATAATTTATTCAGGTGCGAAAATTTTTCACTAAATTGGTAGAAATAATTTTACAAATCATAAAAGTCAGAACTATGAAAAAGGTATTATTCTTAACAGGAGACTTTACGGAAGATTACGAAACAATGGTTCCGTTTCAGATGCTCGAAATGGTTGGATACGAAGTACATGCTGTTTGTCCTGACAAAAAAGCCGGGGATACAATTAAAACAGCCATTCACGATTTTGAAGGTGACCAAACTTATTCTGAAAAACCAGGTCACAACTTCGCATTGAATTACAGTTTTAAGGATGTTAACGTAAACGATTACAGCGGATTGGTAATTGCAGGTGGGCGTGCGCCTGAATATTTGAGATTAAACGCGAAGGTGATAGAAATCGTAAAACATTTTTTTGCTGAAGATAAACCCGTTGCTGCAATTTGCCATGGAATTCAGATTTTAACTGCCGCAGGTGTTGTAAAAGGAAGAAAACTCACCGCTTATCCCGCTGTTGGTCCTGAAGTAACACTGGCCGGAGGAGAATTTCAGAATATTCCGGTTAACGGAGCTTTTGTAGATGGTAATCTGGTAACTTCTCCCGCATGGCCAGCCCATCCAGCTTTTATACGGGAATTCTTGAAAATTATGGGAGCAACCATTAATTTATAGAATATTGTCAACAAAAAACGGGAATTAAATTCCCGTTTTTTGTTGACAATATTTATCCTTCAATCCCTTTTTGATTAGGTCATTTATAAACTTCGTTTTGTGCAGTTTGTAATTCCTTCATGATTTGAGGAACCAGTACAAATGGATCATATGGTTTTACTTTTCCTGCAAGTTTCAGTGTTTCAACAGGTACATAACCACGGTAGCCGCTGTTTTTGATAATTTTCATTAATCGTATAAAATCAGTTTTTACTTCGCTGGTATTTCCCAAAACGCTTTCTTTCATCTGCCAGTTTACTGTATAAGGAATAACAGTTTCGATATCGGCATAAGGATCAGCCACTTTAAAGTTTCCGGTATCCAAAATAATTCCGGCCCACTTTGAATTTACTGCATTCATTACTTTAATACATTGGTCGGCAGTCTGAAGCATGTCGCCATGATTCTGGATGCCAATGATAACACCGTGCTGTGCGCCAAATGCAGCGCATTCTTTGTAGCATTCAATCATCCACCCGGCCACTTCATCCCATTTGTTTTCATAGCCTTTTGGAATTTCGCCAGCGAATAAACGGATAACAGGAGCGCCCATTTTTTCTGCAACAATGATCCATTTTTTAGCACGTTCAACATCGGCAGCCCTGACTTTTGGATCTGGCGAAGCAAAATTGTTGCGAATACCTGTCCCGCTGATGTCAATTCCCAACTTGAAAGCCTTGCGCTTAAATTCGTAGATGTATTCATCTGTTGGAACTTCAGGATAACCCGGAATATAATAACCGGTAACGTCAAGCGCTTCAATATTCTGTTCTGCGCACCAATCCAAAAGATCGAACAAGGTGAATGCAGGCTTTTCAGGTGTTCCTTTTGCCATTAGCGCATCGTTGAATGAAAAAGCATTTAAGGCCAGTTTAATGTGTGACTGGGTCTTTTCTTTTTTAATGCCTTGCGCCTGAGAGGTTGTTGCACTGAAACTTCCCATTATGATTGCTGCAATTACAACGAACCATAGATTCGTTATTTTAACGAATTTATTTTTCATGACTTCAGTTTTGTTGGTTTAATTGAAAATTCCATTACTCACAAAAGCTATTTTTTTACTGTCGGGCGACCAGCTCGGAACATTCATGGTTCCCTGTCCTCCGTATAAATACCCAATTACTTTGGTTTCGCCACCTGCGATCGGCATCAGGCGCAAGTAAACCCTTTCGTAGAAAGGATGTTTGTCGGCAGGAACTTCTTTCGGGAACGAAATAAAAACCAACCATTTGTTATCAGGAGAAACGTGCGGAAACCAGTTGTTCAGCTCATCAAAAGTAAGCTGGGCCTGGTTTTTTCCATCGGGATCCATCCGCCAAACCTGCATGGTTCCGGTGCGTGTCGAGCAAAAGTAGATGTGTTTGCCATCCGATGAATATTCCGAACCATCGTCCAATCCTTTGGAGGTCGTTAACTGAATTTCTTTCCCTCCGTCTTTCGAAATTTTGTAAATATCGAAATCGCCGTTGCGTTCGGCTGTGTAAAGAAGAAACTGGTTATCGGGCGACCATCCGTGAAAATACGAAGGGCTTTTATCGGTAATCCGTTTTGGAACTCCACCTTTGACAGGAACTGTATAAACAACAGATTGCCCTTTCGTTTCTTCAGGATGGTGGCTGATTCCGATTTGCTGGCCATCGAAAGTCAGCACATGATCGTTGTTGTTTTTATTGGCGAAATCGGTATTTAAAACAGTCGATTCTTTGGTTGCCAGATCGAAATTGTACAATTTTCCTTCGGAATTGTAAATCAAAGTCTTGCCATCGGGCGTCCAGTTGGGCGCTTGCAATGATATTGCAGAACTGGAAACGACTTCGCGGTGTCCGGTTTCAACATCCATCACTTCGAGCAAACTTCCCAGATAAGTTTTATACTGAACCAAATCGTCGGGTGCGGTTTTGAAAACACGTGTATTGCTGAAAACGACCTCTTCCGAAAACTTGTTGGTATGTGCGCAAACAAACAATCCGGCGAGCAAATCGGCTCCCAGATCAATGTTTTCAAGTTTTTGTACCTGATAAACTTCTCCGAAATGTGCCACCGACATGGTGTACGTATTTCCTTTCTTTTCGAGTTGAAGCACATCCGGACCGGAAATGGTGAATTTCACTTCTTTCATTATTTCACCCGGTTTGGTTCGGTACTGAAGGGAAGTCAGTCCATCGCCATGAACCGTGCATGCGACAACAGGCGAATTCGATGCTGTTGAAGTGCGGATCATGAGTCCTGTTTTGCGATGCAGTTCGTGGCCTTCACCAATGAAGCGAACCTGGGTCTGAATGATGAAATCACCATTCACTTTTTTCGACAGGAAAGAAAAACTGTCTTCACCGAACCAAATATTTTGCCCTGAACCAACTACGTTGTAGGTTTGAGCTGGTTCGCTATAACTTGCTGTTCCGGGGATTTCCGGCGAACCGATATTGAAAAACTGGTCGAACGATCCGACTTTGGAGCCTGGCATTTGTGCATTCAGGTTCAGGAAAAATAAATTGAGCAGAAGGAATAAACTGCCGGACACCCATTTTGTTTGTTTCATTTCGTAAGTCTTATTGTAGTGAAGTTGAATCTTTTGTTTTTATTCCACAAACTGTTTCGCGTAATATTTTGCTGTCAGTTTTTCACCCGTGGCTTTTTCGATCATTTCATTCCATGAATACCTGGCTCCGGGGAGAAATACGTTTTCCCTGAGGTAGTCTCCCACAGCTTTCTCGCCAACAAGCGACAGGTTTTGAGTGATATTGGCAGTCATATAACTGTACAATTGTGAAGCGAGAAGTTCGCCCAGCAGGTAATTGTGGTAGTAGCAGGGATAGAGTGCAACATGAATTTTGGTTGCCCAGTCTGGCATATTTCGGCCTTCAGGATTTTTTATCATCTGGTAGTTCTCAACCATGTCCCACCACAATTTATTCAGGTCCTGATCCGGATTTTCATACATCGACTTTTCGAAACGATACATTACCTGTGCCCAACGGCTGAATACAAGCATCTGAAGCCGGAGAGACTTGCGGCTATCTTCAGCAATTTTTGCGCTTTCGGTGGAGTCTATGATCCCCATTTGCAGCATCCATTCAGGATTGGTAGCCATACGTCCAAACATGTTGGCAATTGCTTCGGTGGTAAACGTGTGGGCGGCATCCCGAAGCGTGAAAGGCAGTGACCGGTCGTTGTAGTATGAATAAACGCCGTGTCCGAGTTCATGAAGGATGGTATTCATCCAGTATGAATCGGGACGGATATTGTCGAGTGTACGGACATCACCTTCACGATCAATATCGGTGCAGAAAGCATGTTGGTTCTTTCCGGGTTTTTCGTAGAGGTCACTCTTTGCAAGAATGGCGTCAACATTGAGTCCGATGCCGTCGTAAAAAGTAGCAACCAATTTAACCGGATCCTGGTCTTTGTAGTATTTGTCAAAATTCACCGGATAAATTTCCGGAGCTTCCTGGAAAAATCTGTTCTGATAATGCCATGGCTGCAAATCTTCCACTGCTATCTTGTATCTTTTTGCAAAATAGGCATCAATTTCGCCCTTCAACTGTGCAAAATTTCCTTTTGTCAGATTATCGAGTTCATCGAAAGTAGCAGTCACTTCAGCCGGATCCTGGCCTGAAAGTTTGAGGCTCATTTCGTGGTAATTGCTGAACCCAAGGTTTTGTGCAATCAGATTGCGGTGTTTTACCAGTTTGATAATATCCTCTACAACCACCGGCCCGAGCTGTTTGTGGGCTTCCCATGTTGCCTGAAGTTCAGTGTTTGAAGTCGAGTTTCTGAGCACATCTTCCACCTGATTGTCTGATAGTTCTTTTTCATTCACTTTTACCCTGAAGTTCAGATATTTCTTGTTGATTTCAGTTTCCATTGCAAGCCGCGTGGCAATAAGGCTTGTATCGACCTGTTTTCCCAGATAACTGTCATAGATTAAATCCAACTGACGCAGCAGCAGCGAATCTTTTACTGCATTCGATTCTTTGATCTCCTTCAGTTCTGCAAATGCGTCTTTGTCCGTATAGTATTTGTCGAATTCGAATGCAGCTTTTTCACTAATCGCCAAATCGGCATCATTTCCGGTGATATTGGCATTCCACGAAGTAAGTGCCGATTCTTTGTAAAGAGGAATGACCTTTGCATCATAAGCAGTTAGAAATTCCCTGAGTCGTTTTTCCATTTTTTCCTGTTTGGTTGAACACGATACCCCAATTGAGATCGTCAGTACAAATGCAATAAATAATTTCAGATTCTTCATAGTTGTGAGTTTTGGATGTACGAAGGTAATAGAAAGGCAAATATATCTCATTTTTATCTTTGCACTTTATTGTTATTATTGCAAGCCTCAATTTGTAAAAAAACAAAATCAACTTTGAATATGATTAACATTAAAAAAACAGGATTAATTTTCCTTTCAGTACTCATTTTGTCGGTTAACTCTTTGCTTGCAGATGAAGGAATGTGGATGCTGCCACTGATTCAAAAGCTGAACAGTAAAGAAATGTCAGAAATAGGATTTAAGATCTCTGCAAAAGATATTTACGACATCAATAAGTCAAGTTTAAAAGATGCAATACTGCAGTTTGGTGGCGGCTGTACTGCCGAAATAATTTCCAAAGACGGGCTTGTTTTAACCAACCACCATTGCGGTTACGGTGCCATTCAGAAATTGAGTGCTGTCGATCACGACTACCTGCAAACCGGTTTCTGGGCAAAGAACCGCGAAGAAGAACTTCCGGCCAAAGGCTTGACTGTTACTTTTCTCGACCGTTTTGAAGATGTAACAAAAGAAGTAACGGAGGCGATTGCTGCGGCAACAGATTCAAAAGCCAAAGAAGAGGCTTTAAAAACAATATCCGATCAGCTGTCAACCAAAGCTGTGGGCGAAAACAAATATCTGAAAGGCAGGGTAGTCTCCTATTTCGGGGGCAATCAATATTATTTGATCACCACAAAAACATACAATGATATCCGTTTTGTAGGCGCACCCCCTTCTTCAATTGGAAAATTTGGTGCAGATACCGATAACTGGATGTGGCCCCGACACACCGGTGATTTCAGTATGTTTCGTATTTATGCAGGTAAAGACAATAATCCTGCAGAATTTTCGATGGACAATGTTCCCTATCAGCCCAAAAAATTCCTGACTATTTCTTTGAAAGGTATGAAACAGAATGATCCGGCTATGATCCTCGGTTATCCGGGAAGAACCAATCGTTTTATGACCTCTTACGAAGTGAAGGAGACCAGCGAAATTACCAATGCAGTCAGCATTCTTGTACGGGGAATTCGCCAGAATATATTAATGACCGATATGGTGGCTGATCCAAAAGTCAGGTTAATGTATGCGAGCAAATATGCAGGATCGTCAAATGGCTGGAAGAAATCGATTGGCATGAACGAGACCTTTGAAAAATTAAAAGTTTACGAACGAAGAGCTGCTGAAGAAAAGGCCTTCACCGAATGGGTGACGTCTGATCCTGCAAGAGTTGAGAAATATGGCAACGCATTGGCTAATGTAAAATCGGCGATTGAAGGCCGGGCCAAATTACAGTTCACTCTGAAATATTACATGGAAGCCCTTGGCTCAATCGAATTAACTTCCGCCGCAATGCGCTTTAGTCCGAAACCGGATGACGAGAACAAAGAGGGGAGAGGTGGCCGATCGAATTATTCGTCAAATCCTTCAGAATTTTACAAGGACTACAATGTTGCTACCGACAAAAAGGTTGCAAAAGCCATGATTGCACTTTTCAAAGAGAAAGTACCTGCAACCGATCTTCCTGATTTTTATAAAACCATCGATTCTGACTATCAGGGAAATATAGATGCTTATATTGAAGCCATGTTCAGTCAATCGGTATTTGCTTCCGAAGAAAAACTAACAACAGCTCTTGCCGGTGATAAAAAAGCGATGGAAACAGATCCTGCATTTGTGGCCGGAAAGAATATTTCAGACGCAATGGCGAAATACACAAAGGATATTGAACAGTACCGAACCTTGTATGCACAAAGTCAAAAGCAGTATATTGCCGGAACGCTGGAGATGAACGAAGGAAAAGCGATGTATCCCGATGCCAACTTCACCATGCGGTTGACTTACGGAGAAGTACTGAATTACTCACCCAAAGATGGCCTAATCTATGATTTTGTTACAACGTTGGATGGTGTGATGCAGAAAGAGGACCCAAAAAATTGGGAATTTGTTGTTCCGGCCAAGCTTAAAGAATTGTACAATGCAAAAGATTTCGGTCCATATGCCTTAAAGGATGGCCGTATGCCGGTTGCTTTTCTTACCAACAATGACATTACCGGTGGTAATTCAGGCAGTCCGGTAATGAATCGTAAAGGAGAACTGATTGGAACAGCTTTCGACGGCAACTGGGAATCGATGAGCGGCGA
>DAITNH010000040.1:16200-25095 GCA_036834745.1 Prolixibacteraceae bacterium | reverse complement strand
TTATTGATTGGTTTTTTGTAAGCAGCGGGGTCTTTTTTGAAGTCGGAAAGTGAAATGCCGGTAATGATTTTGAATTGATTGGAAAGGTGGTGAGGACTGCTGTAATCCATCATCCAGGCAATTTCGCTCAACGAAATTTTGTCTTCCATGGCCAGTTCTTTAACGCGCTCAATTTTCTGAAGGATGATATATTTTTCGAGGGTAATGGGTTCGACTTTTGAAAACAACTTGGATAAAGTCTGGTAACTCTTGCCCATTTTCTCGACCAGGTATTCCGATTTCCGAACAATTGAATCCACATTATTCATATAATGGACGAGTTCTATGATTGTTTGTTTTATTTGTTCAACCAGAATTTCGTCTTTATTGCTTATCAGTCCCATCCCCAATTCCTGCAACACTTCGTCGATCTGGCTTCTGCTTATTTTTTCAGGATCGTATATTACAGTAGCTTCCCCCAGTTTAACTTCTACTACAGTAACGCCAAGCCTGGTCAGGTCTTCTTTCACCAAACGCGTGCAACAGGAACACATCATATTCCTGATAAAAATTCGTTGGCCGACATTCCTGCTTTGTTCATCCATATTGACAGTTGAAATAATACGTAAAAATGCAAATTAAATAGTTTGCTTAGTTTAAATCTATGAAATCTTGTGTACAAACAAAGGGGATACTGACTGCATGAACAGCCCATATCCCATTCTTTGTTAAAAAAAATTCAATCCTTCCCCAAAGCCATTTTACAATTTAATTTCAGTAGAAACACCTCCAACAGTTTGAGTTGCCAGATTATCGCAATCACCATTTCCATAGTCTATTGTCCGTTTTTCTGCTCCGTCGGTAGTAATTTCTATAATACCACTAACTGGATAAAAACATCCATTTTTGTAAATCAATGCAGAGGTGATGGTTAAGGTGTATTTTTTACCATCGAGGTTAACGCCTGAACCGGTGCCGGTTACCGAATATACATCATCGGCAAACAGGAAAGTGGAACCACCGCCAATCAACTCACTCTGTTTTTTACATTCCCAGCTGATGGATGATCCGTCGGGATAAGTCAATGAAGCATCGGCTATCGTTTTGGCAAAAGTAAGATTGCCATTTTCGTTTAAGCCAGTGTTCAGGATGGTTTTAACTCCTGTCATTTTATTGCTGTTAAAATAGTAATCTTCAAATGTTACTGTTTTCAGTGAGCCTTCATTTTTCCAGAAGTCAGAAAGGCTGACATGGATTTTCCCCTTTTTGGTGTTCCCGCTGAACAGTGTGCAGGTTCCGTCAAGATAGTCAACTGTCCATACTCGTGGGTAGAATGCACCGTCAGCATTTTTAGCAACTGTTACCGTAAAGCACCTTGCCAGACTTGCCGATTTTAAACCAGACTCATCTGTACTTGTCAGCTCATCATCAAAATCTGAAGCGAATGCGGTTACAATGGTTGCATAATCGGCAATGCTTGTTTTTGAAACTACCGGTGTGGAAACCGAATCGTCAGTCTTGTTGCATGAATTCATGCCAATGATTGTTACAATTGCTATGAGAGCAATAAAAACTACTTTTAAATTTTTCATAATGACTGTTTTTAATTGTTTTTAATTGTTGAACACTAATCGGTTGTACTACTTTTTTACACGTGCTTCGTAAGTGTCGCAAACTCCATTTTTATTGGCATCAACAAAGTTTTTGCCTTTACCTTTGCCCTGTCCTTGTCCATTGCCGGTGCAGGTTCCGGTTCCATTTCCTTTGCCTTTTTGTGCGGCTGACTTGCCTGTCCCGAAGTTATCGCAAACTCCGTCTTTGTTGCTGTCAACAAAGGCAACTCCCTTGCCGGTTCCGTTGCAATTCCCATTTCCTCTTCCATTTCCACCACATGGATTTTGCGCGCTTGCAAAAGTTGTTAAAGCCACAATGGCCAATCCTGTTAAAAAAATCTGTGCTTTCATAATCTTTGTTTTAAATTGTTTAACATCTATTATTTTGAAAAATTGAATTTACATTTGGTATTTATTCCCATTTCCTCTGCCTTTTCCTTTTCCCTGACCATTTCCTTTCCCCATTCCTTGCTTTTGGGTTTGAGTATTTTGATTAGCTCCGTTGGTTTGAAACTGGAGAAACTGTTTTTGCTGATCGGCACTCAAAACTGATGTCACTGCATTTCTGTGGCTCTCAATCTGTTTATCCATTTGTTTTCTGATCTCCTCTTTTTGTGTCTTTTCCGTTGCCGATCGTCTTTTTTCCTGAAGATCATTTATAGCTGATTGATTTTGAGCTTCCATTGAGGTTATCCGCTGTTTTTGATACTCACTTAGTCCTGAAATTGAATTAATGCAGGTTTGCTGTTCGATCCCATTATTTTTGCCTTTCCCATCTGGATTGTTACTTGAAATTGCAATCCCGGAAGTTAAAGTTAGGGCAATTAGTATCCCTGCAAACCGGTTTAAACGACTTGTTTTCATAATTAAAATCTATAAATGATTGTTTAATTATTTCGCCATCGGCCTCCCTGATTTCCCGGTCGGGGTAGGTTTACCTGACTTTCTTTATTGAGCATCGACTGAAATATTTCATGCAGTTTTGCTTGTTGTTCTTCAGTACTTATCTTTTTCATATTCAGGTAAAAAGTACTTGTTACCTGTTTGAGTTCGCGGTGATTTTCACCAATTTCGATCGCTATCCGGGAAAGTTGTGTACTGTCAGGATTTTGGGCTCCCAGTTCGTTGATCAAATCTTCGCGCAATTGCGCCAAATTTATTTCAATGCCTCTGGCCGTACGGTTAAAGGTCCGGTTGATATCGCGAAACTGATCGATCTGGCCTGCATCAAGATTCAATTCGTCCCTGAAAAATCGGGTGCGTTGTTCTCCCGGAATATTTGTTTGTTCTTCCTGCTTCACTTCTGTTGCTTTCGATTCGGTAATTCGGTGATAATAAAATGAACCGATGGTCGAAAGATTGGTAGCAACCAGGATGACGATGATCCAGATTAGTATTCGGTATTTGTTATTTGGTATCATAACTCGTTGAGTAAAAATGATTCAATAGGTTCCGCTTCAAAGTCGTTGAGCAATTGTACACTGCTGGTTGCTGGTGGATTTGCTTTAGGAAATGAAGCATTGCTGCCTAATCTTAATCCTCCATAAATCCCAAGTAGAAGAATGATCGAAAAGAATGCAGGTTGTGCCAGCCGTGCCCATTGACTTTGAGCCTGATATTCCGGTTTTTCTTCCAGTCGTGCACTCAGTCTGGTATAAAAGAAAGGCGATACCTCTGGATTTTTTTCTTTCTCAATGATCTGCATCCCTTCCTGTAAGAAAACTAAAAAGCTTCTACAGTCAGCACATTCCTCCAGATGTTTTTCAACTGCAATCCTCTTTTCAACCGACAATTCATTGTCGATGTAAAAAATAAGGTCATTATGGATGCTTTCGTGTTTCATTTTGTTGCTTTTAATGTAAGACACCATTCGTTTTAAAAACTTGCATTCAAACACACTTTTTTTTGTAGCAATCTAAAAGTTGTTCCTGAAGGTTCTTCTTCGCCCGGTGAATCAGTGACTCAACCGAAGCTAAAGAGATTTCCATGATTTCAGCAATCTGCTGGTAGGGCAATTCTTCGTATTTATTCAGGGTAAATGCTATGCGCTGTTTCTCTGGTAACTGATCGATGGCCCGATGCAATAAGTCTGATCGCTGCTGGTCAGTTATATTCTGGTCGGGCTGATCTCCACGGTTCTCCGAAATCTCACTATTTTGGTTTCGTCCACTTGTAAAAGTTTCTTCCAGCGACTGAAAAAATCCTTTCCGCTTTTTATTGCGGACGAAATTCAGCGAACGGTTGGTGGCAATCCGGTACAACCATGTTGAAATTTTAGAATCTCCCCTGAAATTTCCGGCAGTTCGGAATATCTCCAGAAATACATCCTGCGCCAGATCTTCCGCGTCAGCCGTACTGTGAACAATTCCGAAGCAGGTATTCACGACCATTCGCTGATATGTTTCTACCAGTAGCCGAAAGGCCTTGTTGTCGCCTTGCTGAATACCTTTTATTAATTCGGATTCGTCCATTGAATTTTGTCAAACGTGAATTTAGTGTATTTGACACCACAAGATCAGAAAACTTGCATAATTGTTCAGAAAAACAATGTTCTATTTTTATTGGCGACAAACCTACATTAATTGTAAATTGCGCCGATATTTAAAATGAGTACAATCTTTGACCAAATTGTAAATAGTAAATTGTCTAATTGTAAATGAACGATGCTCTTTATCAACTTTAAACAAAGTAAACCATGACATTCTTAATTCTCCTTTTCGGCTTCCTTTTCGGAGCCCTTCTTCAAAGTGCAAAATTGAATAAATACAACACCATCAGTGGGATGGCGCGACTGGAAGATTACACGGTAGCCAAAGCAATTGCGGTGGCTGTTGGCGTTGGCGCCATTTTATTGAGCATCGAAATTGGACTTGGTTTTGCTTCTTTTCATGTGAAGCCTTTTCTTTTGGTGGGTATGGTTTTAGGCGGCCTTATTTTCGGTGCAGGAATGGCGATTCTGGGATATTGCCCCGGAACTTTGTCCGTTTCGCTTGGCGAAGGTTCGATGGATGCGCTGATTGGAATTATTGGCGGTATTGTTGGCGGAATTGTTTACACTTTGATTCAACCTTCAATTCAGGGAATGTTGGGTCCGGATTTGGGAAAAATATCTCTTAACAGTGCTGTTGGCGGAGGGGCACTCTACTATATTCTGGTTTTTGTGTTCGGGCTGGCATTGGTTGCAATTGCCTTTTTACTGAATAAAATTGAAAGAAAGAAAAGCTTTAACTGGTTGTATGCTGGAATTGGTTTGGCTGTTCTGAATTGTATTGTTTTTCTGACCGCAGTGTTCGACCGTCCGATTGGTGCTTCCACCACCTATCCTTATGTTGGCGATTTTTTGACCGGATTGACCAGCAATAATTATTTCGCCGCAATAGAAAAACCTGGAAAATGGGAACTGATCTTTTTGGCAGGAGCTGTTTTGTCAGGATTGGTTCTTTCTTTGATCCGGAAAGATTTCAAAATACAATTGATCCACAGTGGATGGTCTAAAACCGAAGGAAAATCACCTGTTAAGCGCATCATCTGGGCTTTTGTAGGTGGATTTATCATGCTGATCGGTGCCCGGATGGCTGGTGGTTGCACCAGCGGACATGTGATTTCAGGAGGAATGCAGATTGCAGTCAGCAGTCTTGTTTTCGGGGCATTCGTTTTTATTGGCCTGCTTGTTACCGGAAAGTACTTTTACCGGAAAAATATTTTCCAGAAATATTTAAAACTATAATTTTATCCAGCAATGGAAAGCAACATCGTTATTAAGGAATACATCAGGAATGCCCTTCAGGCGTGCAAATTAGCTGTTTTGGCTACTGAAGGCGATGGTCAGCCTCATGCGAGTTTAATAGCGATTTCTTCGGTTGGGGGTTTTCGTCAATTGATTTTTGCAACTTATCGCAACACCCGCAAATACACCAATCTGATTCATAACGGGAAAGTGGCTGTTCTCATTGAAAGTGGAGATATTAGCAGCACATGCCTGAAAGAAAATTTTGTACTAACCGCGTATGGTTTTGCTGAGAAGATAAGTATCGCCGGGAATGATACGGTTTTAAGTGCGCATTTGGAAAAACATCCTGATCTGGAATCATTTGTGCAGTCAGCAGATTGTGCAATCATGCGGATAACAGTGAATGCCTATCAGGTTGTTCGTGGGATTGACGATGTTCAGTGGTGGACAATCAAAGATCTGGATGCCCCGGCTAATTTGTGAACCCTCTAAATATTTTCTGAAATGAAGATCACGCTAATAAAACCCGGTATTGGCAGTATTATAAGCGGTTACAATATCAATGAGGGCAGCATGGAGCCGCTGCAACTGGCCATTCTTGCCGGACTTGTTGAAGAACCCGATCAAGTTGTATTGTTTGACGACCGGCTCGAGGATATCCCTTTTGATGAGAAAACCGACCTTGTAGCCATCACAGTTGATTCGTTCAGCGCCCGCCGTGCCTATGAAATTTCTTCAGAATATCGCATGAGGGGAGTCAAGGTTATTCTTGGCGGAATGCATGTTTCCCTCTTGCCCGAAGAAGCTTCCCTCCACGCCGATTCAATCGTTGTTGGAGATGCAGAGCCTGTCTGGAAACAAATCATGTATGATTTTAAAAATTGGACGCTTCAGAAAATTTACACTTCTACTTTTGGACTTCCGCAGGACGGATGTTTCCCAAAACGGGAAATTTACCAAGGGAGAAAATACCTGCCGGTGTCCCTGATGCAATTTAGCCGTGGGTGTAAATTTAATTGTACCTTTTGCTCCGTTTCAAAGTTTTTTAAACATTCGCATCAGTGCCGGAAAATCCAGGATGTTCTTTATGAAATTGAAAAGGACAAATTAAAAACAATCCTTTTCGTTGACGACAATTTGATAACAAACAGGAAAGAAGTTAAAATTTTCCTGAAAGAACTCATTCCTTTGAAAGTGAAATGGGCCAGCCAATCCAGCATCGATATGACAGGTGACCGGGAATTAATGCGGCTGATGGCAGATAGCGGATGTGTCGGAAATTTAATCGGCTTTGAATCCATCAATATCAATACCCTGAAATGGTTCAACAAGTCGCCAAACATTCGAAACTTCAATAATTACAAAGAGGTTTTGGAGATATTCAGGGACCATGGTTTTTTAACCTGGGCAAGCTTTATGGTCGGCAATGATTTCGACAACCTCGATACCATTGAACGAACGGTTGAATTTGCTATAAAGAACAAATTCACACTTGCCTTTTTTCATGTGTTGATGCCTTATCCGGGAACAGAAATATACCAGCAGTTTAAAACCGAAGATCGCCTGCTTTATGACGGACATTGGTGGAACCATCCGGATTACAAGTATAACCATGCAACATTTCTGCCGAAACTGATGAGTGCTGAGCAACTTAGCGAGGCTACCATCAAGGCTAATAAGGATTTTTACAGTGTTTCATCCATTGCACACCGCCTGTTCGATGGAAAAACCAATATGCGGAACCTGATCAACTTCTCAATCTATACCCGTTTTAATTACGTTTTGCGGAAAACAAGTATTTGAAAATGTCGGAATCCTGGACCAGGTAATGCTTTTCACTTTACCTTGCGGTCAATTTCCAAAACTGAAACAGGTAAACTACTCCTGATATCTTTCGAGACGTAATGAATATTCTCCTTTATACTCCGCCTGTTCCGAAACAATCCATTCGCATGGATTATTTGATTTCGTGCGAACCACTTGAGCTGGAATATCTTTCTGGAACTGTTTGAGGGTCCGCTTTTCGAAACATTTTTTACGAAATAGAAACAAAAAAATCAGCCTGAAAAAAAACAGACTGATTTTTGTTAATTCGGGTAAAGCAACTTATTGCTTTCTGATTATTTATTCTTCTTTTGTGTCTTTGTTGGAGCCTTATTTTCCTGTAAATCGGTGGATTCTTCCGGTTCTTCAATCTTGCCCTTTTTTCCTTCAGCATAATATGCACCATAAATGAGTGCAAATACGACCACAATTGAAATGTACAAAGCATTTGGAATTGGTGGCGGATCGCCTGCTCCATAAGAGTGCATTCCTGATAGATAGTAGTTCACGCCAAAGAAAGTCATCAGTACCACTCCTAATCCAAGCAGTGCCAGACTGCTTAAGGCAAGTGTACTTTTTAATCCGGGAATTTTACGCAGATGCAGAATAATTGCGTAAACCAGAACAGTCACCAAGGCCCATGTTTCTTTCGGATCCCAGCCCCAGTATCTGCCCCATGATTCGTTGGCCCAAACACCTCCGATAAACGATCCGATTGTCATCATAAATAAACCAATAATCAATGCCATTTCGATAATGTAAGAAACCTCAAGAATGGTGAGACGGATATTTTGTTCATTCTTTTTGTTGCGCAGAATCATTAACACCAGATTGAGCATTCCGAGCAATGCACCCATGGCAAAAAATCCATAACTGGCGGTAATCACCGCTACGTGCACAATCAACCAGTATGATTTTAATACCGGAACCAAGGGGGTGATTTCAGGGTTCATCCAGCTCATTCCGGCCACAAATAGCATGATGGATGTTAAAAGGGTAGTTACTGCCAGTGTAATGGGTGAGCGGCGTGCAAAAATAAATCCTGAAAGTATGGTAGCCCAACCGATGTAAATCATGGTTTCATAACCGTTGCTCCAAGGAGCATGACCAGATATGTACCAGCGAATGCCCAGTCCGGCTGTGTATAGCATAAATGCGATAAATACCAGCAGAGTTCCGCCGTTTATGAATTTGGAGTAACTGGAACCTGGTTTGAAAATGAGCATGAAATGAAAGACCAGCAAAACGAATCCAAGCAAAGCGAATATTTTGGCCAGTTTTCCAAAGATATTAAACTCATTGTAGAAAACTTCGAGACCGATTTTTGAAGGCGAAGGAATAATATCGGCACCATAATTCGTCTGGAATTTTTTAATGTATCCGAGATATTCGGCGGGTTTCGACCAATTGCCTGACATTGTTGCGTTGTTGTACTCGCCGTAATACAATTGAAGTGCGCTGCCGGCAAAATCAGCTTCTTCTTTTTTCATCGTTGGAGGAATTGTCGATTGCGTTACCCAGGTTCGGCGCGGGTCGTTCGGAACCGGGAATATTTTCAGGAAATCGCCATTAAATATTTGATAGCAAATGTTTACCCGCTCATCAACATTGATGATTTCCTTGTCGTATTTGTTCCTCGTTGTTTGCTTTTTGTTGTATGATTGCTGAACCAGATCGTTTAATCGATAGTGTCCGGATTGATCAAACATTTGGTTGAATGAAACGAAATCTCCTGAAATGCCCAGCATT
>DAITNH010000040.1:0-16100 GCA_036834745.1 Prolixibacteraceae bacterium | reverse complement strand
ATTCTGAAGTTTTGAGCTTAGGCGAATCAGTGTCTGAAAGCGGCTGGCAGGGCTAAATAAGGTGAAAACCATGCCAAGTGTCATCAGGAAATACCCAAGATATGAAAGCATTGTTCCCCAATAATCCTGATTAACCGATAGAATGGTTCCCATTTCATCCTGATCAAAAGATGACTGGAAGAAGCGGTATCCGTTGTATTTCAATATATTGTTCATGTAAATCCTAAATGGGCGATCGACCGATGAGCCCGGGTCTTTTAAAGTGATTTCGCTCGCGTACGACGATGGGCTGTTTGAGCCGGGATACCGTTCAAGCTGAAAATCGCGAAGAAAAATGCTGAAGGGCAATTCGCGGACAACCGATCCGTAAGAAATGCTAACATCGATGCCATTGATCGTGCAAGTTACAGGTTGATAAATGTTTCCATCGCGTCCGAAAACATTCAGTCGCGTGGTTTCATTTCCTGATGTGATTATTGCAGTAAAAGCATCGACTCCGCCTTGTCCGGTTTCATCAGGAATCTGAATCAGCGAACGAAACCCATTGACATCGGGAATTCGTGTTTCTGTTGCATTCGGAACGAATAATTCATTTTCAACAGTCAGTGATTTTCCGGCGATTTCTATTGTTTCCTTGTAACGATTGCTCGTATTTGGTGTAAATTTTACTTTTGTATGGGTTGTTTCTTCCTGATTGTTTGCGGTCGCTTTCAGGGTAATATAGGATTCGGTCGATACAATCTGGTTGTTCGATTCGCCTTCGCGGATGTGCATACTTCCTTCGAACCCAAAGTATCGGGTAACTCCGGCTCCGATAATGATCACGATAAAAGCAAGATGGAACAAAAGGATGGCCCATTTCTTCCGGTTGACCAGTTTGTATTTGAATACGCTTCCTGCCAGATTAATCATTCCAACAAAAAGAAGCAATTCGAACCACCAGGATTGATATATAAGTGCCTGCGCAGTTGCAGTTCCGTAATCGTTCTCAATAAAAGTTGCATATCCTATTGATATGGCAAACATTATCAATAACAAAACGGTGAAAAGCATGGAGGATAGAAATGAAACTACTTTTTTCATGTGTTTATTTTTAAACCACATAGGCACCTAGGACTCATAGTTATTATTTTTCTATGTGAACTATGTGCCTATGTGGTTATTATTCATATGATTGACTATATAAAAGATCCTTTAAATTAATGATAATGATTCCAGGGTTCGACAGGGCTAACATGTGATATAAAGACTAAAAAAAACTCCTTTGTTTTAGAGTAAAACAAAGGAATTTTCTGAATTTTTATACTGACCAAAGTTTATTTGGTTGTTGGATCGTCATGTGCAATTTTAGCTGAGTACTCTTTGTAATTGAATCCTTTGTAATGAGGACTTTCTTCGTTGTGACATTTTTTACAAACTTTTTCCTCTGGTAAAATCATACCTTTAGATAGAGCCAACTTCTGATCTTTCATTACAGTTGCTACTTTGTAAAGGCTACCTGGTCCATGGCAAGATTCACATGAAACACCTTCGGCAGGAGTAATTGAGGCGATTAAGCCCTGATCAACGCCTGCAGCTGTTGAGTGACATTTTAAACACTTTGGATTTTTTGCTTCATCACCCTTCAGTGAAGCCATTGCCTTAGCATGGGGACTAGCTAACCATTTGTTATATTGTTCCCCTTTTTCAGCCTTGTTATGACACATTTTACATTTGGCGGCTCCGATATACTTTGCCTGAGCATTGGCGAATGAAACTAAAAATAGAAACATCCCCATTAAAAGAAATAATCGTTTGAAATTCATAGTCGTTGTTATTTTAAAGATTAGTAATATATTTCTCATTCACAATCATATTAATCAGTCTGTTGACAATTCCCAATCTTGTAACTGGAACAAAAATGCATTAATATTTTCTAATAGGCAAAGATAATGCCACACATTTCCAGGTTTGTGTCCTCAAAGTTTGTTAATAAAGTTGAACATGACACGAAGCACAGGATTCAGTGCGCCAGGCATCATCAATATCGACAGGATGCTTAAATTCAAGTGGTTCAAATGAATTAGAATATTGAATGCTGTCCGGACTACCCTGCGCCTGAATAACATGGCACAAGTTACAATCTTTTGAAATTACTTTCCCTTGTTCACTGGCATGCCTATCGTTGTGACACCTGAAACAACCGTCATACTCCATGTGCCCGATGTTATTGGGATATTTTGTCCAGTCAGCTTTCATAAACGGGAAAATATTATTGGCGTATCCGTTTTGTATTTCAGCAATTGAATTATCAATATCCGTTTTTCTGCTGGTCATCAAATCAGGATAAGTTGATTTGTAAAATTCATTTACCTGATCTTTAATAGCCATAAATGCACTGTCTTTGGTCGAATACGTTTTATACAATGCTGTCATCGCAATTTGTTTGATTCCGGGCAAAGTTTTAGAAATTTTACCGGTACTGATTGATTTGTCAACAAAATTTTGCGGAACATTGTAGTTGTGAGAAGGCCGGTTATGGCAATCAAGGCAATCCATCACCCTTGTCTCCAATGAGTCGAGTTTTTCCTGGCTTAACAAGTTTTCACTGTCGGTAAATATCTCACTGACACCGGTTTTTTTATTGGTATATTTTACCCACGGAATTACCTGACGATTGTCTGAAGTTGTTTTGTATTCAATTTTAACGTCAGGGCTTATGTGCTGGTGAATTCCTTTTTCCAAACCTTCGGATGTCATTTTTGAACTTGTTTTCATTTGCAAATTAATAACATGTTCAGTATTTAATTCATCAGCAAGGTATGACTGCAGATATTTTACCTTCCGGTCATAAAATTTTTCGGGCCAGTGGCATTGTTCGCATGTTTCCTGTGCCGGGCGCAGGTTTGCAATCGGTGTAGGAATAGGAGTGGGGAATTTATGTGCTAAAACCGAATAAACCTGATATAATCCCGACATTTTACTTTTTACATACCAACTGGCACCTGATCCAACATGACATTCAACACAGGCAACGCGCTCATGTGAAGAACCATGGTAAGTTACAAATTCAGGCTCCATAACCTGATGGCATAATTTTCCGCAGAATTCAACCGATTCGGTATAGTGAAAAGCTTCATAACTTCCAATGGATGAAATTATAAGCAGGAATACGGTGCCAAATACAAAAATGATGGATGCATTCCGGGTCGCTTCATTGTTAAAATTAATTATCGGCCAGTTTGTAACTTCTCCTGCGGCTTCTGCTTTTCTGGTTCTCGATCTGTTTAATCTCATCCCGATCGGAATAAGAAGTAACCCAATTATCATAAATGCAGGTAGTACCATGTATATGAAAAGGCCAATATATGTACCACCGAAACTAAAAAAAGTACTAAGAATCATTAATGAAAGTATCGAGGCCAGGTTGAAAACAGCCAATACTGCTCCAACGATTGATACCCAGTTTTTAATTGATGAAGGAAGTTTCATGTCAAAATTTTTAAGACAAATAAAGTACTTGATTGATTGTGCAAGTTTGTAAAAAGTACTGAATAATTTATTCAAATTGACAAGTGTCAAGTCATCAATGTATCTCTATATATTTCAGGTTGTTATGATTAAATTAATGGGAAAGCAGGGAATATATAATAAAGATGACCTGAACAATTCCTGTGAATAGGAAAATATATCCAAAGAACTTAATCCATTTCATTTGTTTCTTTGAAAATTCTTTCTTGTCAACTACATTTTCGAGCATTCCTGATTTTTCGAGTTCCTTATATTCACGCGGCCTGTCTTCTTTGTATTCTTCAGCCAGTACTTTCCCTGTAAAAATAACTGTATCCATCGGGAATGCTTCGGGACGAAGATGTGTATTAAAGAAGTGGATTGTAAAAATAAATCCTACAGCCAGCAATGCTTCATCACTATGAATGATTTGGGCTACATTGATAAACCAGCCCGGCAGAAGGCGTGTGAAAAATACAGGGAACCAAAGAACCAAACCGGTTGATCCAATAACAACAACTCCCCAGAAAACAGCCATGTAGTCAAATTTTTCCCAATAAGTCCATTTCCCATAAGATGGCCGCGGGCCTCTACCGGTAAACCATTTCATCGAAGCCCAGAAGTCTTTTAAATCCTGACCGTTAAACATCAGCGAATTTTTTCCGAAAATGAAATCCTTCATACTAAGTCCTTTTTCCTTCTTCATCTTGAATAAGGAATACACATGGTATGAAAAATAACCAAAGGTCACAACAGCTGCAGTACGATGAATAATTCCGGCAGAATATGCCCCACCAATAAGTTTTACGAAGAATTTTGCCCAATCCATGTAGGCGAATTTCAATAACATCCCGGTAAAAGCAAGAGATAAGAAACTGACAACTACAAAAAGATGGGTAATACTTTGACTTTTTGTGAATCGCCTTACATAGACTTTCTCGCCAAGTTCCTGAATATGTTCTTTCTTTTTTCTCATGGCGCTGATCGAACGAGGCAACCATAAAAGGGTATGCAATCCGAAGAAGGCAAAAACGCTGATAAGTAATCCGGTCATGGCCCAGAAAGTGTAATAGAGCCAAGGATATTTGGTTTTATTATTGTGCGTTGCATGGGTTAAATACCCAGTAAATTTTTCGCTGGCATCGGCATGGCATTTTTGACAGGTGGCTACAATATTCTCCGGCCCAACTGACGATTTTGGATTTTCAAGTTTGTAAATGCTATGAGCACCATGGCAGTCGGAACATCTTGCTGCCTGCAGGTATCCAAGCTGATAAACTTTCCCATGGTATGTATCAAGGTATGTTTCAGCCAGATCGGTATGACACTTGCCACATTGCAATGTTATTTCCGACATAAATTTATCCTGATGAACTTCTGTTATCAAATGGGCAGTATGGCATGTTCCGCAATTCGGATATTTTAAACTGCCTTCCTTGTCCTGATAGGCATGATCGCTGGCAATATATTCATTGTAAATACCCTTGTGACAGTTACCACAGGTAGCCGCAATGTTCTTTGGATTTACCGATGATCGGGGATCCGCTTCTCTCAAATTGAAATGGGTGGTATGGCAATCAGTACAAACAGCTGCCGAAAGTAATCCCTTTTCGGTAAGACTTCTGCCGTGCACGCTTGATGAATAATCGTGAAATGCATCGATTTCACCCAGGTTAGTTCCTTCGACAGCTTTCCCGCCTGTACGATGACATTCGCCGCAAAGTCCTGGAATAGCTGACCTGAAAACAGGGGAAGTTTCATCCGTTTTTGGTTTGACCAAATGCGTGCCATGACAATCAGTACAGTATGGCGCATTTTCTTTTTTGTTGAAATATGCCTGACCATGACCACTCGAAAAGTAAATATCAGATTCTTTAGCGTGGCAATTGGAACAATCGACCTTGCCTGCTGTTTCGCAGGGCCGTTGCATATTGGCTGTTACATCTGAATGGCATTTAACACATGTAATGGTTTTGTGAGAAGATGCAGCAAGTTCCGAAACTTCTACTTTTAAGGATACTTGCTTGTTATTTACAATTTTGTGAGTCTCGCCCTTTTCATGACATTTCAAACAGGTATTGTCCGAAATATTTGCAATTACATTTTTTAATTCCACTTTGTGTGGCGGATGACAGGCAGTGCATGCCGGAATTGCACCCGGTTTAGTTTCCCACAATTCTTTATTTATAACCTTCACATGCACATCCTCGATCCTTGCATGACACTTCATACAGGTAGCAGCAATGTTCTTCGGAGAAATACTTGAACTTACATTTGTATGAGGTAATATAAGGTGGTTGTCATGGCAATCGTTACAGGTAGCCGAAACAATCAGTCCTTTTTTGAACAATCCAAGTCCGTGGATACCTTCGCTGTAATTTTCAAGAATATTGTGTTCTGCGATATTGTATGCCCTGGCTACCGGAGCGCCTTCCCTGTGGCATGATCCGCATAACACAGGAATATTCATCTTATAGGTTTTTGATTCGGGCTGATCTGATTTTAAAATGTCGTGGGTACCATGACATTCCTTACAGGTTGGGGCGTATTTTTGGTTCGCCAGAAAAGCCCTGCCATGAATTCCACGGTAATATTTCTCTTTTGCATCAGTATGACAAGTTCCGCAATCAACTGGTTTAAGCGTTTCGGCGTGGGGAAAATCTGTCACTGCAGCATCGGCATGACAGGCAGCACAAGTTACATTCTTGTGAACTGATTTTTCCATTGCATTTTCCGGAACATATCTGGAAAGTTTTTTACCCGGTTTTTCCGATGTTAATGAAGGATCGTTGTGGCACGTAAAACAATCATCGTTGGTTTGAGCCCACAAATTACCTTCGCACAGAAAAAGAGTTGCTGCGAGTAAAATGACTTTGGGAAGTCTCCTGATTATTAAATATGGTGCCATCCTGTAATGATGCTTTTATAATTTTCAAGCGGAGATTTTCCAATTGAAGCAATATAGAGATGAATCACTAAAAAAATCGAAATGAAAAATCCAAGGGCTGAATGAAATATTGCGGTCACGAATACACCACTAAAATCATATACCTTTTCAATAATTATTTCAGGAAATAAAAGTGCGAACCCGGTTATAATCACGCCGGGAACAGCTAAGTACATTACCACAACATAGAAAATCTTCTGAAGCGGATTGAATTTTCTTTTTTCAGAAAGAGGAAAGGGAGCCTTCATTCCATGAAACATCCCCCATGAATAGTATAAGGCCTGTTTAATAGGCTGTTTAATAAACCCTTTTATCTTAATAAGGTAATATTTGCCATTACTGGTTACCAAATTTCCAACGAAAAAAACGATATAGCCCAGCGTCACTACCACACCTGCAATATTATGGAGCTTAACTACCAGGCTAAAACCAATTACCGATGTTTCCATGCTCGATTGCATCGAAATACCAGTAACAATTAAAACAATAATTCCCAGGGCATTGATGCCATGCCAAATTCTTAACCAAAGAGGATAAAAATATATTTTTTCAGTTGCTGCCATTATAGATTACTTTTTTAAAATTCTGAAAATACTATGTATAATAATACCAGCCAATGTTGCCAGGAAAATCAGAATACTTAATAATTTCAAAAAGGGACTTTGATGTGTACCGATTACGTATGACGAGTTTGTTAAAACAGTACTTAAACCGCCATTTTCAGAACGTTTTCGAAGATTTTCGTATTTGTAAAGCGAAGCTTTTAATCTGGAATCTGCCGAATGACATTCCACACATTTTTTTACAGCGTGATCCTTACTTAATATATTGTGAGAAACCATCAGACTATCAACCACTTCCGTATGACACTCGATACATCGGACATGTTGAAAATGAAGTGCCTGATTAGGCAACCAGTCGTGAACCTCAACCAATTTCGGATTATTGTGACCTGAAATGAGTTTGTATTTTTTCATATCATTGTGACATGAAAGGCACAATTTGTTGCTGTAATCAACAATTTCAAGAACGTTGTCACTGTTTCGGGCCGTGGCAGCATAGGTATGTTGATTGTGACACTTTGAGCAACTGAAATTTTCGCCGTAAACTTTATGATGGACACTTTTCTCAACTTCAGCCTGAATTTCTTCAAATTTATACTTGGCGTATGATTCGTCTCCACCGTGGCAGTCTAAACAGGAACTTAGAGGTTCAAGTTTCAAAGTTGCCTGATGAGGGTAAACCTCGTATTCAGACGAATGACAGTCCGTACAATCAAAACTCTTATGGACACCTGCCGAAATTGCAAAAGTATCAAGTACATAGTATGGATTCATAAGGCGTTTCACTTCCTTGTCAGTAACGTCATTGTGAAACGAATAAGACTGATTGGAATGGCATTTCAAACAGGCATGATGCTGTGGATCCTGATAAGATTGAGCATTTAAATGCGACGATGCAAAAAATAGTAGTGAAATCAGTATAATCAATCGATAATTCATCTGTCTGTAATTTTTTTATACCCTGGCAATATTAAAAAATGGTAATATCCTGATATTTTGGATATTACCATTTTTTTAGTTGAAATCTATAGAAAAAAATTTCTTGAAATTAGTATGCCCAAAGTCGGGTAATTGTAAATCCGATGGCAAATCCTTTATTATTCATCTCATTCTGGTTCCACATAATATTATCCTGTGGAAGCAATGAAGTTGTTGAAGCCATGTAAACCTGGAAAGCATGTGTTCCGGTAGAAACTTCATACCCAAAAGCGATATTCGACTTTGGATGTGGATAATTATCGTTCCATTCCGATTGCTCAGAGATGTCTTTAATTTTTAATGGCTGGTCATAATTGAAAATTATAGATCCCTGAGGGGTTACTTTAATGCGGCCATTAACATGAACGCCAATTTTATCGTGATCATAGGGGCTGCCAGCTTTTTGGTAATGTACCATGTTATAATGCGAAAAGCTTACTGCTGCCTGAAGTGAAAACCAATCACAAAATTTTCTGGCCACCATCAGTTCTGAAAAATAGCTCAACCTATCAGTAAATGCAACTTTATTTATTTCTGCAAGTGGTGAAGGAGAAGCTACACTAACGTTTTCAACTAATCCTGTATAATCTTTTCCGTCAATTCCGATAACACCATACAATGCTACTGATACTGGAATGGTATTTTTGCGGGTCTGCTGCAGAATAGTCCATTTTGCGTTCAAATCGGTTATGTTTTTTTCACCAGCAACACTTTTCTTGGTAATTCCGGCTCCAATTTGAAGGTTTTTTACCGGTACATAGTTTAGCCCTAATCTGATGTTTGCGGAACCATAAATTCCCCATAGATCGGTACGACCCTTTTCGAGTGTTCCGAATTTATGCTGAATAATCATTTCCAAAGTCTTGGCTTCAGGGATCACAACAGTCTGGGCATCAATCAGCAACCCACTTTCAAAAGTTGCATTTACCGGAAAATCCTTTTCTTCTGCTTCAGTTTTTGCAGTTGCTTCTTCCTGTGCAAATGATCCGACCGAAATAAAGGAAAGGAGTATAATAAATAAGATATTTTTTTTCATTTCAGAGAATATTAATTGTTTGCACTAATTATTTTTAGCTCCTTCTGTTATCCATTGCAGAATTAAGGCTGCCTGTGAAGCAGAGATAGTAGCGTAATGAGTACCCGATTTCGGTAAAGTATAGATTTTGCTACTTGCAGGACTTGCAATATTGACATAATTCGGTACAAGTTTCGAATGAGCAACGGCTGCCGTTAAAACTGGAGCCTGTGTATTATGACAAGAGATACATTTTTCTGCAAAAATCGGAATTATTTTTTCTGAAAAACTGATCGGATCACTACCGGGTGGTGGTGGTGTAATTTCTTCCGGCAAAATAAAATCATATTTACAACTGTTCAGGAACAGTGAAAACAAAATCAGAATAAGGAATATTGTACGTTTTTTCATGGTGCTCAATTTTAAATTATTTATAAAAAAAGGCTTCAATTTTTAAAAAGAGAAGCCTTTTTTATATCTTTTCACATTATACCTTCTTATTTATTAAGCGCTTCAAGTGTATTTGCCAACAAAGCCTTTACGTATTTTGGATTGTGAACACCAAAGCTACGGTCTTCTTTAATACCTTTCCAGTTAAAATAAGCCTGTACATGAAGCATTGGATAAGTGCCAACTTTTGGCTCGTAAGCTGCGTCAGCTTCAACATATTCCACCAAGCCAAGTTCAATTAACTTATCGCGTATTTGATCTAATTTAACGTGTACCTCATCCTGCACGCCACCATAGTTATAATTGGTAATTGCAGTACCACCATGACAGGTATTACATGCAGTTACACTAGGAATATAAGAATGGCCGCCGCGTCCAACCATGGCTGTACCGGTAAAAGCTTTTTCTTTCGTAAATGGAGCCATGTGGCAACCTGTACATGAGGCTTGTGCAAGATGCGTGGCTGATCCGGCCGCAGGATAGGCAACTGAACCGGGAATTTCAGCAAATCCGACACCAGCAAGCACATTTCCCTGAGAACCGTAGTGTGGGCCATAATGCGTACTTGTGATTTTGAAGGTTGCACCTGGAATTGCTTTATTAGGTTCTGCGGCCCTTGTCTGGTGGCAATTGACACACATATTTCCATTGCCTTTTACATCTATTGTTTTGGTAATGTCATAATTGGCAATGGCTGGAGCATTCATACGTAAAGCATAATCGGTACCTTCGAAGGTAGAATGAAGTCCGTGGCAAGTTGAACATTCCCATGCACTTGGGTTTGTAATGTCTCCAGCAACACTTCCCAAGGTGGCCTGTTGTAAAAAACCTTCGTGAGAATGGCATTTTGCACAAGATGCGCGGCCTCCGGCATAATCTACAGCTATTTCTCCCGAACTGTGTGCCGACATTGCAAACTCTGCCTTTTTTTGATTCATGTTGGTTCCGGAGTGGCAAGCCAAACAAGTTACACTGCCGTCAGCACCGTCAGCACCATCGGTTCCATTCGTTCCATTTTCACCTGGAAGTCCAATTGGACCCTCTTTTACACATGAAGGAGCAGTAAACACAATCACAGATGCTAAAAGTGTTAGCTGAATAAAATTTTTAAGTTTCATAAAATAAGTATGTTAAGGTTATTATTGCTGTTAACTCTTTGTGAAGCCCCGTTCCTGATTTTTCACATGGCTAAAATAGAAACCTTACATGATTATTTTAAATTTGTACCATTGATGTTTACAAGGAAAAGTAATGATTAATGGCATAAAAACGATTGACATAAATCAATCGCATTGGCAAAAAAAATTATCCCTTTTTACTTATTAAATTAAGTGCTTCTTCATCATGAACATGAATAGTGGTTCCTTCCACAGAAATGATACCAGCCGATTTAAATTCTTTCAAAATGCGGATAAAACTTTCCATGGTCATACTGGTCATGTCTGCCAGTTCCTGCCGCGAAAGTCGGGTGTCGAAAGGATTGCAAAGGAAAATTTCATTTTTCAGATAAAGTAACAAGTCGGAAACCCTTCCAGGCATATATTTTTGGGTTATCCCGACCAGATTGTTTAGCATCTCCATATTTTGCCGGTTATTGAGCTTTAAAAGCTCAAATGCAAATTGGCTGTTTCTTGAAACCAGTTCATATATTTTGTCCGAATCAATGAAACAACAGTCAACCCCTGTCACAGCCTGAATGGTAAAATGCCTGACCTCATCAATAAATAAGCCTCCGCCGGTTAATATAGAATGGGATGCAACCAGCCTGAGTATTAATTTTTTGTCGCCATTACCTTCTGCAATAATTTTTGCCAATCCGCTTTTTACACATACAACATGGCTTGCCGAGGTGTTTTGCTTTAAAATTGTTTCTCCGGCTTTAAAGTGAACATGTCTTTTCTCTTTGACCAATAGTTCAAGTTCTTCTTTTGTCAGGCAGTCGAAGATACTGTCTTCCCCATCATCAAAACAGCGGGCACAGCAACGATCTTTACATTTAACGCAGCCTTCCTCTATTCTTCTTGATTCAATAGTTCTTTCCATAGTTCTATTTTATTCATTACACGGCGTATTATCATTCCTGAAAAATAAATAATTAATTCGGCATTAAACCCATTTTTAAAGTGCTTCAAGATACCTAATCTATTTAAAAATGCAAATGAATAGATATTCGTCTGTACATGTTTTACAAGTTCACTCTAAAGTTGACATCAATGTTTATTTTCTTATTCATTTTCAAATGGAAAGACCATCATCAGAGGTTTCATTACCTTAAAATGATGGTCATCATATTATCTTCATGAATATTTGAAAAACAGATATTTCCTTTTTTTTATGTGGCTAAATTTAAGAAACATTAATGAAATAAAACACTTCGAACTCTTTTTATTTATTTTGGGAAGTGTATTCTGGAATTTCTATTCGGAATTTTTTAATACTCTTCAGGTATTTGTTCAACCATTGATAGCTTAAAACCTTCATTCTTTTTCAAACCTTTTAAACTTTTTTGCTGTAACAGGATAGCAAAGGATACAAAACCCATCGGCAATTGCTTATTTTGTTTCATCATTCAGAAATTAAATTAAAAATAACATACAATGAAGAATCAATCGATTTTTGCAGGATTCCCGGAAAAACCTGTTTTATTGGCTGAAGCGAAAAGCAAACCAAATAATACACTGTTGGTAAACGGGCATTTTCATACACCCTTTTCATTCAGTGCATTTACCGAAATCGACCAGGTATTCAAAATGGCCGAAGCTGAAGGCGTTCAGGTACTTGGAATCAACGATTTTTATACAACCGACGGATACGCTGAATTTACTGACCTTGCTGTGAAGTATAAAATATTTCCGCTGTTCAACATCGAGTTCATGTCGTTGCAGAAAGACCTTCAGGAAGCCAATGTGCGTGTGAACGATCCGGCCAATCCCGGACGTACCTATATGAGTGGAAAGGGTTTGAGTTTTCCTTTCAAAATCGGAAAACCTGAACAGGCACTACTTGAGCAGGTTCAGCATGAAAGCAACGTTCAGACAGCCGAAATGGTTGAAAAACTCAATGCATTTCTTGCTGAAATCAACGCTGGGTTTAGCTTTACTTTTGACGAACTGAAAGCCAGATATGCCAAAAATATGTTGCGCGAACGCCACATCGCAAAGGCTTTGCGCATTGCCATCGACGAAAAATTTAGTTCTCCGGAAGAAAAGAAAGCATTTTATACGCTGGTTTTCCCCGGAAAAGAACTCAAATCGAAATTAACTGACTTCACTGGAATCGAAAATGAAATTCGCGGCAACCTGCTTAAAACAGGAGGGCGGGCTTTTGTTCCTGAAGATCCGAAAGCGTTTTTAAGTCTGGATCAGGTTAATCAGGTCATTATCAGCGCTGGGGGAATCCCTTGCTATCCGGTATTGCTCGACGATGCAAAAGGGTTTTTTACCGACTACGAAGGTGATTTCGTTAAGCTATACGAAACTCTTGTCAGTAAAGGGATTTACAGCATTGAACTGATTCCGGGACGAAATACTTTTGCGGTTCTGAAAGACTTTGTGACCTTTTTCCGTTCTAAAAATTTCCTGATCACTTTCGGAACCGAGCACAACACCCCGCAACTCGATCCTATTCGGGTTTCGTGCAGTGGCGGAGTTGAGCTGGATGAAGAACTGGAACGGATTGGATACGAAGGAGCTTGTATCATTGCAGCGCATCAATACCTGATTGCCAAAGGTGAAGAGGGTTTTCTTGATGCCGGTGGCATATCCAAAACCAAAAAATACGATGCATTTGTTGAACTTGGAAATGCGGTAATCGGACATTTTACAGAAAAGAATATCCAATAACCAATATTCAATAACCAATATCCCTGCCCGAAGCAGACGGGGAAAAAGAAATAAAAAACAAGAAATCAAGTCGAATTTGTTCATTGCAATGGCAGAACCTACTTGGAATTTGGAACTTGAAACTATAAGAAATGAAAAAAGAAATACAGGAATTAATCGAAGTATCGCGATTTTACGGCAGCAAAAAAGATTTTGTAATTGCCGGCGGCGGAAACACTTCCTATAAAGATGACGAACGAATATATGTAAAAGCCAGCGGCGTGAGCCTGGCGACCATCGACGAAAACGGTTTTGCCGTGCTCGATCGTAAATTAATGAAGGCCATTTCCGAAAAAACATATTCGGAAAACGTGATGGAACGCGAAAACCAAATCAAACACGATTTGCTGAATACACGTTTTAATCCTGAAAAGGGATTGCGTCCGTCGGTTGAAGCTTCGCTGCACAATCTGATTGCATTCCGTTTTGTGGTTCATACTCACAGCACGAAAGTAAACGGTCTGATGTGCGGGAAAGACGCGGAAAAACTGACCGCTGAACTGTTCGCCGACGAAGTGGTTTACGTTCCTTACGTCGATCCGGGATACATTCTGTTTAAAGAAGTGGAAACGCGTATCATTGAATTTAGGGCAAAAGCCGGAAAAGAACCGCAAATCATTCTGTTGCAAAACCACGGAATTTTCGTTGCTGCCAATTCGGTAGCCGAAATTCATTCCATATACAATAAGGTAATAGCCAAACTCGATACTTTTATTGGTGAAGTTGCTGAAGTGGAAGCTCTTCCAATTGACCCGGCGATTGTGAAAATAGTACCTGCCGTGCGGATGATGCTTTCAGCAAATGGCCTGAAAACGGTTAAAGTGATCAATAATTTGCTGATCAGCCGGTTCATTTCTTCGGAAAAGGAATACCGGAAAATAGCTTTGCCGTTTATTCCTGATGGAATTGTGTATTGCAATTCGTCGTTCATTTATGCCGAATTTACTGGCGATACAGAGGCTTTATTGAATGATCTTTCCCGCAAAATTCAGGATTACAACCAAACACAACCCAAATCTCCGAAAATCATTTTCGTAAAAGGAATCGGTTGTTTGCTGGCAAGTGATCATGCGCAGGGTGTTGCAACGCTCGAAGAGGTGATCATGGATACCTGCATGGTAAGCATGTATTCCGAAAAATTTGGCGGGCAAAGTCCGATGACAGATGAACAGGTTCGGTTTATCGATACCTGGGAAGTGGAGCAATACCGCAGTGCGGTGGCAATGGGAGCAACCGGCGGTCGTGCGGACAAGCGCATCGCGATAGTTACCGGTGGCGCACAGGGATTTGGCGCCGGAATAGTTGAAAACCTGATGGAAAACGGTGCCAATGTGGTGATTGCCGATCTCAACGAAGAAAAAGGACTTGAATTTGCGGCTTCGCTGAACAGCGGTAAAGGCAAAAACAAAGCTTATTTTGTGAAAGCTGACGTGTCGAATGCAGCTTCGGTTGAAAATCTTGTATTTCAAACCGTTTGCGAATTTGGCGGCCTGGATGTATTCATCAGCAATGCCGGTATTTTACGCGCCGGAGGACTGGACGAAATGACTCCGGAAACTTTCGAACTAATGACCAAAGTAAATTATTCAGCCTATTTCTTTTGCACCAAATATGCTTCGGCAGTAATGAAACTTCAGAATAAAATTAAACCCGACCATTTTACTGATATTATCCAGATCAATTCAAAATCGGGATTGAAAGGCAGCAACCGTAACTTTGCCTATGCAGGTGGCAAGTTTGGCGGAATTGGCCTCACCCAGTCGTTCGCGCTGGAACTGATGCCATCTAAAATAAAAGTCAATTCGGTATGTCCGGGTAATTTCTTCGACGGACCACTTTGGGCTGATCCCGAAAATGGTTTGTTTGTGCAGTATTTGCGTGCCGGAAAAGTTCCCGGAGCCAAAACGCTTGACGATGTGAAACGTTTTTATGAAGCACAGGTTCCGGCAGGGCGCGGCTGTACTCCGTTGGATGTGATGCGTGCGGTCTATTACATCATCGAACAGGAATACGAAACCGGTCAGGCAGTGCCAGTTACTGGCGGGCAAAATATGCTTAATTAGCAGCTGGCAGCTTGCTACTGGCTACTGGCAAGGCACGGGTTGAGCGAGATTTTTCGGTTGAGAAAAATATCGTGTAAAAAGGGCTTTTGGCTATTGGCTTTTAGCTTAAAGCAGGTTTGGAATACATGAAATAACTGGCGGTTATCTTTTACTTGCTTTTAGTAGCAAAAGACATTGTGCGATAGAATCATGGTTGATGATCACCACTTTTGTTGATTATGCCAGTAGCCAGCCGGTAGCGGCCAGTATCGGATTGAAAACATTTTAACGCTGAAACATATGTTATATAAAAATCTTGAAATCTGGCAATTGGCAAGAGAGATTGCAATTGAGGTGCATATGATGACTTTAAAAGATTTGCCATCGTTCGAAATATATGAAACAGGAGGGCAGATACGAAGGTCGTCGAAAAGTGTACGTTCCACGATTGTTGAAGGATATGGTCGTAGAATTTATCAGGCAGAATATTTTAAGTTTTTGACTTATGCCATTGGTTCAAACGACGAAACCATTGATCATTTAGAAAGTTTGAGGGATACAGGTTCTCTGAAAAATAAGGAACGGTTTGATTCGATTCACTCTAAATGCGAAACACTTGGGAAAAAGCTGAATAACTTTTTGAAGAAATTTGAAAGAAAATAAAAAAATGCTGATAGCAACTAGTGTTGTGTTAATGATCTTTTGACGCAGCGTCATGCCGAACTTGTTTCGGCA
>DAITNH010000039.1:4591-25154 GCA_036834745.1 Prolixibacteraceae bacterium | reverse complement strand
CGATTTCATCTGGTCGGGCGTGTCTTCGTAAATAAACGAAGCTTCCAGTTCGGTCTGAAGGTAGGAATCGGGAGAAAAAGCAAAACCGCGTTCCTGGCGGCGGGCAGCATACAGCTCGATCAATTCTTTGGCAATGTCTTTAACTTTCAGCTTGGTACGGTCTTTCAGCTTTTGCCAAACGCCGCTTCCCAGCTTGCTGATGTTCGGCTCGGTTCCTTCCTTGCCCTTGAATTTCGAGATTCGGTGCAGATTGTGAATACTCACCAGCAGCACATCGTTGTCTTTGTAACTTAGCCGGATTGCCTCCTGAAGTTTCCCGTCCACCTCGGTTTTAACCAAACCCATAAATTTTCCAATGCCGTGATCGACATGCACCACGTAATCGCCCTGATGCAGTTTGTTCAGTTCTTTGAAAGTGATGCTGTCGCGTTCGGCCTTGCGCGATTTGATTTCGAATCGGTGGTAGCGTTCGAAAATCTGATGATCGGTATAGCAGCAAATTTTAAGATCGCGGTCGATAAATCCTTCGTGCAGCGTAAAATTGACCGGCCTGAATTTTACTTCCAGACCTTTGTCATCAAAAATTGCCTGCAAGCGATCGGTCTGAGATACATTGGTTGAAAGAATATAATTGGTGAAACCGAAGTTCTGATAGTCGATCAGGTTTTCGGCCAGTAAATCAAAATTTTTGTGGAAAACAGGTTGATGTCCGGTTTGAAAAGTGACGGTTTTTGAAAGTTTGAAAAAGTGTTTCTGACCAAATTCGGCACAGGTAAAACGTTTAATATCTTTTGAAAACGCTTTTCCTGAAAGTAGCTTTGCGAACCATTTCTTTCGATCCTCTTCTGTTTCGGCCTTTTCGATGGTTTGGCTGAAATTATATTCCATCTGATCGGCTATCAGTTGAACATCGTTCAGGAGAAAAATGGCATTTGCCGGAATGAAATCAAGAAAACTGATGCGTTCCTCGTCTTTCAGATCTTCCTGAATGTTTGGAATAATGCTGATGCGCGTATGTGGTTCTTTCGACATTTGGTTGTCGATGTTGAAACTGCGGATCGAGTCAACCTCATCGCCAAAAAAGTCGATGCGATAAGGATCTTCGTTCGAAAATGAATAAATATCCACAATTCCGCCGCGAATGGAATACTGTCCTGGCTCATACACAAAGTCAACCCGCTCGAAACCATATTCGAACAGCACTTCGTTAACAAATTCGAGCGACAATTTATCCCCTTTCGACACCTGAAATGTATTGGCTGCCAGCCCTTCGCCCGAAATAACTTTTTCGACCAAAGCTTCAGGATAAGTCACAACGAGCAACTGTTTTCCGTCTTTTAATTTGTTGAGCACCTCGGTTCGCAGGATGATATTTTCCTGCTCGATGGTTTCGTAATGCACCGATCGTTTGTACGACGAAGGAAAAAACAAGGATTCCACTTCGGAGGCAAGCGTATTCAGGTCGTCGTAAAAATAGGCGGCTTCTTCCCTGTCGTTCAGGCAAATAACAAATGTTTTTGGTATTTCTTCGGAAAGTAAACAAGCGAGAATACTTCGGGATGAGCCAACAAGTCCCTGTAGGTGAACCTTTTCACCCGGGGTATTCAGCAATACGCACAATTCGCCGAGCAAATCATGCTTTCTGAAAAGCTTCCTAAAATCCTTCCGCTCCAAAATCAAAATATTAAGTTGCAAATGTATATATTAATGAGGGAAATTGTTAGACGGGTATTGTTCGTATTGCTATATCCGGAACATCAGGCTCTTTATACAGATATTTTCCTGAAACTCTAAAATATAAAATTTTGAATACTTCCTGAAGGTGTCTGATGGTCAATGGTAACACAATTGATTTTTTCAAAATACGGATTCATCTTTTCAGTCATCGAGGTTTCAGAATATTGCCTGATTTCGATTCCGCTGCACTTTGTCGGCCCCTGTTCTGAAAACGGCCATTTTTATTTGTCATTTTCCGAGATTAACCATGTTCAGAGATTGTCTCCAGTAGTTTCTCATTTACGATTTCAATTTGCTTCCCATCGAATTTCAGGATATGGTCGCGCCTGAATTCGGACATGGTACGGATCACGTTTTCGGTACTCATGCCAATGTACTCGGCAATTTCGCGACGTGAAATAGGTAATTCAAACTTATTGGACTGATAAATATGATTCGCAAAGAAAAGAATAACATAAGCAACCCGACCTTTCAGATTTTTTCTCCTGATTTCCAGATTATTCAGGATAATCCTGTCGGTTGCTTCACTTACCCGAACCATGAGATTCATGGTAAACTCGCCATTTTTCAATGCAATTTCCTTTATTTCATCCAGATTTATGATACAAATAGTAGTTTCTTCGAGTGCCGTTACCGAATAATTATAAATGGGTGAAGAGAAAACACTCAGCAAGCTCACAAAATCAAAAGGCTTCGCAAAACTAATAATCTGAGTTTTATTGCCATCTGTATTCTTCGATAGCTTAACCAATCCGGTTTTCAAATAGGAGAAATAATGAATAGGATCACCTTCAGTAATAATTATTTCACCTTTATCGTACTGCTGTTCTATTTTATTGGTGCACATGTTTTCAAGACCTATTGGGCTAACATGAAAGAAGAACAGAGATCTCAGCTTACATTCTGCACAGCTGCATAAAACATTATTCATAAAATTTCCATTATAAATACCATTTCCGGAAAAGCCTTAAAAAGGGACCAGATTCGCTTTGCCAAAGGTATGATAATTATCACAAGGTGATAATTATCACAAGGCGTTTGTCCTTCAAACTTAACCTTCAGCTTAATTTTACAGAAAAAATAAAATCGTGTATTATGAAGAGGATATTAATTTTAGGAGCTGGTACTGCCGGCACAATGATGGCCAATAAACTTAGAAAAGCGCTTGACAGGGAAGAGTGGAATATTACTATTGTTGACAAACACCGTACTCATTATTATCAACCAGGGTTTTTGTTTATCCCTTTTGGAATATATGGCAAACATGATGTGGTAAAACCAAAATCAGACTTTATTCCAGTTGGAGTTGAGATTATTTATGCGGATATTGATAGGATAGTTGCTGAAGAAAACAAAGTTTTGTTGGAGGGAGGAAAAGTTATCAACTACGACTTCTTGCTAATTGCCACCGGAACACATACTGCTCCGGAAGAAACGCCAGGACTGAAAGACAAATTGTGGCAAAAGGAAATATTTGATTTCTACACGTATGAAGGAGCTATTGCCCTGCACAAATTTTTCAAAAACTGGGAAGGCGGAAAGTTGGTAATGGCAATTGCTGAACTTCCTTATAAATGTCCGGTTGCTCCTATTGAATTTGTTTGTTTGGCAGATGAATATTTTACAAAAAGAGGTATTCGCGATAAGGTTGACATCACTCTTGTAACGCCTTTGCCTGGCGCCTTCACAAAACCAATTGCTACAAAATTGCTTGGTGAAATGCTGGAAGAAAAGAATATAAAGGTAATTCCAGATTTTTATATCGAAAAAGTCGATAACGATAAAAAAGCGCTGGTTTCGTACGATGAAATAGAAGTCCCGTTTGATGTACTTACCATTGTTCCAATGAACATAGGTTCTAAGATGATTGAACGAAGTGGATTGGGCGATGATATGAATTATGTTCTGACCAACAAACTCACCCTTCGATCAGACCAATACGAAAATATTTTCGTGATCGGTGATGCTGCCAATCTGCCCACTTCAAAAGCAGGAAGTGTTGCACACTTTTCCGGTGAAATTTTATTCGAGAATATCATGAGCGCTATCGAAGGCCGTCCATTAACTGCCGAATTCGACGGACACGCAAACTGTTATATTGAAACCGGATTTGGTAAAGGTTTATTAATTGATTTTAACTATACCGTAGAACCTCTGCCCGGAACTTTCCCCTTGCCTGGAATCGGACCTTTCGGATTGCTGAAAAACACCAAAATGAACCACTATGGAAAAGTTATCTTCCGTTGGATATACTGGCATATTTTATTAAAAGGTAAAGAACTTCCGGTAGAGGCCTTGATGAGTATGGCGGGAAAAGAAAAAATTCAAAATTAGATCGGGTTATGGAAGAAAAATCAATGCAAATACAAATTACAGAACTAAATCAGAAAGTTGATATACTGCTTGAATATGTAAATGAGCAGCGGCTAAAAACCAATCAACTGGAAGACTTGGTTTCTGACCTTTCCATCATTGGAAAGGATGTTTATGACACTTCGGTTGAGGAACTTAATAACCGGATGGTAAAAATTGATCCGGAGCAGGTAAAGAATATTGGATTACGCTTTTTATCAAATATTGACAATATTGATAAAGCGCTTGAACTCTTTGAAAGTCTGTCTGATTTGGCAAAAGATGTCATGCCGATCGTGAATGAAGTGATTATTGACACTACCAAAAAGATGGATGAGTTGGATGCAAGAGGGTATTTCTATTTCATAAAAGAATTAGGATTGATCTTCGATAACGTCATTACCCATTTTTCGAGGGAAGAGGTGCATCATCTGGCCGAAAATGTGGTTACCATTCTGGAAACAGTTAAAACACTGACCCAGCCTGAAATGATGAATGCAGTCAACAATGCAGTCAAGGTATTTGGAAATTTAAACACAACTGATGTTCCTGAATATTCAGTCTGGAAATTGATGCGTGAAATAAATAAGCCGGAAATGAAAAAAACGATCGGATTTATGGTCACCTATATGAAAAGCCTTTCAGGAAGCAATTTGACTGTCAATAAATAATCAATTATAAACAATCAATTATAAATCATAAAGTTATGGCAGATAAAATTTATGCTGGTAAAACAGTAGCAGTTAATGCTGAAGGATACATGTTAGATCCTTCAGAATGGACAAAAGATATTGCTTTGGAAATTGCAAAGGAAACCGGTATTGAACTCACTGAAAAACACTTTGAGGTAATAGAATACCTGCGAAAGGAACAAGCAGCTGGCACTTCCTTGTCCATCAGAAAAGTGGGCAATTCCGGGATTGTTGATATCAAAGGATTGTATCAGCTTTTTCCTGGTGGTCCCTTAAAATATTCATCAAAAATTGCCGGCATTCCTAAGCCAGCAAGTTGCATTTAACCAAATTCTAACATAACTAAAAAAATGGAAACACCTTTAAAAAAAGTCATGATCATTTGTGCAAAAGGCACCATTGAAGACGTGTATGCCGCACTGATTATGGCCAATGGAGCAGTAATGGAAGGAATTGAAGCAAAAATGTTCTTTACTTTCTTCGGACTCGATGCGATCACGAAAAAGCAGATGAACAAATTACATACTGCGACTGTCGGGAATCCAGCCATGCGTATGCCAGGAGGTCTGGTCTTTCCAAGCCTTTTGGGAGTTATCCCGGGAGTTGAAGCCGGTGTGTCGGCTATGATGAAAAAGCAGATGGATGCCCTTGATATTCCACCGGTGGATGAATTTCTGGATATGATAACTGCCGGTGGCGGTGAGATCTATGCCTGCAAATTAGCCGCTGATATGTTTAAATTAACTATCGACGATTTGAGCGAACATACCAAGGCCATTATTACCGTTGGCGAATTGTACGCCATGTCGGGCGGCGAAGGCACGCAGATTATTTTTGTGTAGGCCCGTGTTTCTTTGTTACTGAAAAGGGATTGCCACGAAAGGGCAATCCCTTTTTGTATTTCAAAATCGTTTTAGACAAGTTCATTGCTTCCTTCTCATCGATTGAAAATGGAAGAGCCCGTCAGGCTTGAGGACAAAAAGCTTAAATACAGATTAATCATTTTGTTCTCCCATAAGAATTTGAAGGCATCCATCCTTGTCCTTGCAAAAGAACTGTTGATTTACTGCCCAATGTTTCGTATTTTTCACCATCTTTTATTACCGATTTGTAAATCATCTCCACCATGAGTAAAAATTCAGAAAAACATCTGTTGAAAAATGAAGGGAAAGACCTCAAACATATTGAGCCAGTAAAGAAAGATCACAAATTAATCAGTAATAAAAGGTACGAGAAAGAACTTTTGAAACTTGAAATTGAGTTGATAAAACTTCAGGAATGGATATCATTTAAGCAGCTTAAAGTGGTTGTTTTGTTTGAAGGCCGCGATGCTGCAGGAAAAGGTGGAATAATCAAACGAATTGCCGAACCGCTCAATCCACGTCGATGCAGGTTAGTTGCTTTGTCCACTCCAACTGAAAAAGAAAAGTCGCAATGGTATTTCCAGCGATATGTTGACAAATTGCCTTCGGAGGGCGAAATTGTTTTGTTTGACAGAAGCTGGTACAACCGCGCCGGAGTTGAACATGTGATGGGATTTTGTAAGGAAGAAGAATATCAGGAATTTTTCAGAAGTTGCCCTGAATTTGAACGAATGTTGGTGCGTTCAGGAATTATCCTGATCAAATACTGGTTTTCGGTATCTGATGAAGAACAGGAAATCCGGTTTCAGGATAGAATAAGCGATCCGACAAAACATTGGAAAATTAGTCCGATGGACATTGCTTCCCGCGAAAAGTGGGTTGAATATTCAAAAGCGAAAGACGAGATGTTTAAATATACCGATATCAAACAAGCTCCGTGGTATGTTGTGCCTGCCGACAATAAAAAGCTGGCCCGGCTAAACTGTATCAGCCATCTTCTGAGCATGATTCCGTATGAAGAAATCATTCATGAAACCATTGTCCTGCCTCCACGAAAAGAATATCCGGCATACGTCAGGCCACCCATTTCTGATCAGACTTTCGTACCCGACAGGTACAGCCATAAAAATGTGGATCCGGAGGCAGAATAAATGAAAGAAGTTTAATCAATGGTAAGTTTCAATAATGAATAAATGTCATATTTATAATCGTTTAAATATTTTAACTCACCCCGTCGCATCTGCGATGCTTTTCCCCTCTCTTTAAAAAAGAGAGGGGGGAAGTCCGCTTGCGGACTTCGGGGTGAGTTAATTATCAAATGTGACAATAGATTGTTTCACTTACTTAAATCGTCATTAGTAAATTTTAAAATTGTAAATTATAGTCAATGGCTCGATTTCTAAACGACCGCAAAAAAGCTTTGGGAGGAATACCTGGTTCACTTATCCATCTGGGAACAAAAAAAATTGACCGGCCAAAGCTTCGACTCATGCATTACACACCGGAAGACATTGTTGAAACGGAACCGGATAACCTGGAAGACTGCAAATCAGCTATTGCTGCAAATTCGGTGACCTGGATTAACATTGATGGGTTGCATGATGCCGAAATGATCCAGAAATTGGGAGAATTGTTTGCTATTCATGGCCTTTTGCTCGAAGATATGCTCGATACCGGTCAGCGTCCCAAATTTGCCGAAACCGATGAACTGATGGTCGTCATTTTAAAAATGATTGATTACGATAAAAAAAGCCAAAAACTAAGTTCAGAACAAATTTCCATGATTCTGGATGATACTTACCTCATTACACTTCAGGAACAAGTAGGCGACCAGTTTGACCATATTCGCGAGCGAATCAGAAAGGGCAACGGCCGGGCCCGGCGAAAGAGCGCCGATTACCTGACCTATCTTTTATTGGATACCATCGTCGATAATTACCTGGATACCATTGAAATAATAGGTGACATTATTGAAAAGATGGAATCCCGGATTTTTCTGCCCAAACAAAAAGGGCTGATGGAGGAAATATACAAGCACAAAACCGAAATTAATTTTTTGCGGAAAAATATCCGGCCGGTAAAGGAAATCGTACTCCACCTGATTGAAAATGAATCGGGTTTTATTGCCGATGACAACCTGAAATACTACCGCGACCTGAACGACCTGGTTATACAGGCTTCGGAAACCATCGAGATTTACCAGTTAATGCTGAACGACCAAATGATGATTTATCATGCAACATTAGACAGCAGAGCCAATGAAATCATGAAAGTGCTGACCGTATTTTCTGCATTCTTTATTCCACTCACTTTTTTCGCCGGAGTTTATGGAATGAATTTCGACTATCTTCCTGAATTACGTTTTAAATATGGCTATCTGTATTTCTGGATAGGAATGATCCTCATTACCTTAGCGTTGCTTGTCTATTTCAGAAGAAGGAAATGGTTTTAACGATTGATCGTTATCAGAATTCTGTCTCCGATGTTGTTTGACATCTCAAATATAATTCAGTGATAGAATCAACAAAATCTGAAATACCTACATTTGGTCGCTAACAATAAAACCAAACCGATGCCAACAATTTCCCACGACCAACCTTCCACACGTTTGCTTTCGCTCGATTTCTTTCGCGGATTAACCATGTTTCTGCTAATTGCAGAAGGAACAGGGCTTTGGTGGACCTTGGTCCAGGACCCCATTCACGGTACATTTCTCGAACATTTCTTCATTCAGTTTGAGCATCATGAGTGGCATGGACTTCGTTTCTGGGACCTGATCCAACCATTTTTCATGTTCATTGTAGGGGTTGCAATGCCATTTTCGTACCGAAACCGGATCTTGAAAGGTGAATCTCATGGAACAATCACACGGCATATTATCCAACGATCGTTTATCCTGCTGGCATTTGGCGTTGGGCTGCACTGCGGTTACAACAAAAAACTTGTTTGGGAACTTTGGAATGTGCTGTCGCAACTCGCGGTTACTATTCCGATTGCTTATTTTCTGATGAAATATCCGGCAAAAGTGCAATTGGCAGTTTCTGTATTTCTGCTGCTGATAACCGATTTATTATACCGGAATTTTCCAATCGAAGGGTACAATCAGCCTTGGGTAATAGATAAAAACTTTGGAAGTTGGATGGACATGGTTTTAATGGGCAAAATCAACAATGGTGGAGGTTGGGTCGCGATTAACTTCATACCAACTGCAGCACATACCATTTGGGGTGTGCTGGCCGGGCAGATTTTGATTAAAGATGTTAGCCAAAACTACAAGTTTAAGACCCTTTTGATTTCGGGTGCCATTGCCCTGATAATTGGATTCGGGCTCGATTGGACTGGAATAACGCCGATTATTAAACGAATCGCTACAGCCTCATTTGTTTTCGCTTCCGGAGGTTGGGCGCTCATTGGCCTCGCACTAAGCTATTGGCTGATTGACATAAAAGGATATAAAAACTGGATTTTCATATTTACGGTTGTTGGCACCAATTCCATTTTCATTTATGTATTTTTTCAAACTGTCGGAGGCCAGTGGTTAAATAAATTCATTGCCATATTCTCGAAGGGAATGCTTCAATGGACCGGAGCATCAGATTTTGTACTGAATTTGTTTACCTGTCTGGTTATTCTTGCTGTTGAATGGGGACTTTGCTATTGGCTGTACAAACGCAAAATATTTTTCAGAATTTAAACCATTCTGTTTCAGGCAAAACCGGAATTTTGAAGATTTATTTATGCTAATAATTGTTAATTTTTGCCAACAAATGAAACAATGAGACTTTGCTTACCGTAAATTCATTTGACTTTGCAGATTATTTTTATTTTTTGGACTTATTTGGGTTGATTGGTTTTTGGTAAAAAAGCAAAGTTCGTAAGGTAATTTTAGTTGTTTGTTTAGTGAAAAGCGGTGGGACTCCCCACCGCTTTTCATTTTTTTATTTTAAACCCCGCCAATTTAATCACCTCCAAAACTTAATTAATCATCCGGGCAATATCTCTATTTGAACTTCAACAATATTGATCGTTTCAATTTGAAATCTTTTTAATTTTTTAACAAAAGTATTGCCCTAATTAAGAAATAAATGCAATATCTTTGTTCAGTTTTAAAACCGGGATAATCTATAAAACGATGAATTTTCCTCCTGTAAAATATTCTTCTGATAGCGACATGAATCTCGTGGAGCAAAAAAACAACTCACAAAAACGCAAGATTATCAAGCATCTGTTCCTTTACGGGGCAATGGCCAACACCGATTTGGGCAAGTTTGTAAAACTTAGTACGCCCAAAATTATCAGCCTGCTGAATGAATTAAAGAATGAGGGGATGATTGAGGAGCTCGGACAGGGAAGTTCAAGCGGAGGAAGACGACCAAACTTGTATGGCAATAAAGAAGATGCCTTTTACATTGTTGGTATTTCAATCAATATTTATCAAACATCGGTAGCTATCTTCAACGCAAAAAATCAAAAAATTACCGGCGACCACATTCTTCCGCTCACCATTACTCACGGAAATTCCATTGTTGATCCGATCGTTCAGTTTACCGAAAATATCATTCAGGAAAAACAAATTGCCAGGGACAAAATATGGGGCATCGGTATTGAAATGCCCGGTCTGGTTGATTCTGAAACCGGAATCAATAAAACTTACATGGTATCTAACCGACCAGTTGCCGAAGTTTTCAGGAAAAAATTTGGGATGGAGGTGCTGATTGAAAATGATGCCAAAACCCGCTCTTTTGCCGAACTTCGTTTTGGGGCAGCCCAATCGAAACGCAACGTGCTCACGGTTCACCTCGATTGGGGAATTGGGCTGGGCATCATTGTAAATGGCAAACTTTATAAAGGACGCGACGGATTTGCCGGTGAGTTTGGTCATTTGCCAATGATCGATAATGGAATTTTATGCAAATGCGGCAAAACGGGTTGCCTTGAAACGATTGCTTCCGGAACAGCGATTGTTCGGATGGCCAAAGAAGGTTTGAAAGAAAAACGTTCGTCGTTGCTGGGTCAGCTGGTTGACGATGATCCGGAAAAGATTGACATCAGAAGTGTTGTTCAGGCAGCCAATATGGGCGATCAGTTTTCGATTTCGATGCTGGCCAATGTTGGGCAATGGCTCGGGAAAGGAATGGCTTATCTCATCCAGATTTTTAATCCTGAATCAATCATTCTGGGTGGCCAGATTTCGGAAGCCAGCCAGTTTATTCTTCCACCCATTCAGCAGGCGATCCATATTTTCTGTAATCCTGAATTGGGGAATGAAATTGAAATAAAAGTATCAGAACTTGGCAGTCAGTCAGGCATACAAGGTGTTGCAGCTCTGTTGCTCGAGCGTGTTCTTGATAAAAAATAAGATAATTACATCTAAAAACTCATACAATGTTAACAAATCAGTTTAGTCAGGTTGAAAAGATCTTTCTGCAACAGGCAGGAATTGACCAGATGACCACCAAAATGCCCTACATTACAGTTGAAAACTTTCCAAAGTTGGGTATGTTGGCTTCCCTGCGCTTTCTTGAATGGATCACTGAAAATCCCAATGGGGTAATCAGCCTCCCAACCGGAAAAACATCGGAATATTTCCTGAAATACACTCATTTTTTTCTGGAAAACTGGGACAACAAAAAGGGGCAGGACTTGCTGAGTTCTTATGGACTTTCAGGAGTAAAAAAACCTGACCTGCGCGGAATTCAGTTTGTACAGACCGATGAATTTTACCCGATTTCGTCGAAACAGCACAACAGTTTCTGCAATTATGTCGAGAACTATTACATCAATGGTTTCGGACTCGATCCGGCCAAGGCATTGCTGATCAATTCGGATAATATTTTATTGGCTGAAGGCAAAACTTACAACGAGGTATTTCCGAATCTTACAATTGATTTGTCGCTTCGTTACCGTGATGCCAAATCACCGGTTGAAAAGCTTCAGCAAAAATCAATTCAACTGATTGACGACTGGTGTTCGGCATATGAGCAAAAAGTACGCGAAAAGGGCGGCATCGGATTTTGGCTCGGAAGCATCGGACCTGATGGGCATCTTGCGTTCAATACCAGAGGTTCCGATCATTTTTCGACGACCCGTTTAACAGCCACCAACTTCGAAACACAGGCAGTGGCAGCCGGTGATTTGGGCGGTATTGAAGTTTCGCGCAACCGGTTGGTTATTACCATCGGGCTCGAAACGATCACCTACAATCCTGATGCAGTAGCCATTGTTTTTGCTGCCGGTGAAGCAAAAGCCGATGTGATCAAGGATGCGCTCGAAAATGAACCTTCCAATCAATATCCCGGAAGTTGCCTGCATAAACTGCCAAACAGCCGCTTTTACCTGACTACCGGGGCAGCCGTAAAATTGAATGACAGCGTTGACAAATATTACCAAACCGGCGAATGGACCCATCAGAAAACGGAGCGTGCCATCATCGACCTTTGCCCGAAAATCAATAAGTTCGGTCACCGGATTACCGTGGAAGACCTGAAGGCAGACAGATATTGCCGCCTGATTCCTAATCTGGACGAAAATTCCGTGCAATCAGTGATTGATTCCATCACTGCGAAATTCAACAAGGGAATGGAACGCGAATCGAACCAGGTATTTTACCACACTGGTCCGCACCACGACGATATTATGCTCGGCATTATGCCGCACACCAACCGCCAATTGCGCGATGCCAGCAACAAGTTCCATTTTTCGGTACTGACTTCAGGATTTACTGCGGTAATTAACCAATATGTAATCGATTTACTGACAGATACGCTTAATCTGATCAGCGATGGTAAAATTCAAATGATAAAATTCCCCGATTTCTTCGAGGAAGGTTTTAAATATAAATGGGACAAAGACATTTACCATTACCTCGACAGTGTGGCAGCAAACGATTCGGCTGAGCAGCGCCGGGGAGTTTGTCACCGCCTTGTACGTTCGGTTGTTGAAATTTGGAATGTAAAAAGCGAAGAACAACTGATAACAACCATCATCAGTATTCTGGATAATTTACGCAACAGTTACGACGGAAGTAAAAACCCGCCTGAAATTCAGAAGTTAAAGGGGATGCTCCGCGAGATGGAAGAAGAGCTGGTCTGGGCTCATTTCGGCGTTCCGGTTGACAACGTGAGACATCTGCGCCTGGGATTTTATAAAGGCGATACTTTTACCGAACAGCCCGATGCAAACCGCGATGTACAGCCAATTCTTGAAGAATTCAGGAAATACAAACCAACTGTGATCAGTCTGGCCATGGATCCTGAAGGAAGTGGACCCGATACGCATTACAAAGTTCTGAAAGCCATCGCCGCTGCCGTCAGAGAATGGAAGAAAGAAGAGGATTTATCGAAACTGCGGGTGATTGGATACCGAAATGTTTGGTTCCGGTACCATCCGGCAGATACTGAAGTGATTGTTCCGGTTTCGCTCAACGCGCTTGCGATTCTCGACACATCATTCACGCAATGTTATCTGAGCCAGGTAAATGCATCATTTCCAAGCTACCAGCTCGATGGAAAATTCAGCCAGCTTACCCAGAGGGTTTGGGTTGAACAACTCAAGCAAATTCAGTTGCTGCTGGGTAAAAACTTCTTTTATCAGCACGAAAAACCGCTGGTAAGGGCAACTCACGGACTGGTTTATTTCAGGGAACTGAGTGTTGACCAATTCCTCCAACAAGCCGACGAACTCGAAAAATCGATGGAAGGTGTTGGAATTTAAACATAAAAAAGCCTGTCCATTACGGACAGGCTTTTAACTAATCAAACCATAGACCCCCTAAAACCAAAATTTTAATTCCTGACAAATATCTGGTAGCCCCATTTGTCAAGTTTCACAGAAGTTCCCGTTTCCAATGTTTTTGTTTCTCCTGAAAAATATTCCTTGTAATCGCCAGCTTTTGGCAACTGGAGAATTGCATCAACCGGTTGGGCTGATAAATTGAAGATAGCAAACACCTGGCTGTCGTCTTTATCGCGGGTAAACGCCAGGACTTTTGCAGGCAGTGTTGTTTCCACAATTGATAACGGACCGCCGGCTGCACCGTTCCACAAGGCCGGCTGATCTTTTTTCAATTGAATCAGTTTCTGATAAAATTGCTGCATTTCCAGATTGCTCCAGTCAACCGAATCTTTTTCGAAAAACAGCAACCGTTTGTTCAATCCGGCTTCCTGTCCGGTGTAAATCAACGGGATTCCGGGAACTGTAAAAGTGAACACAGCCATTGCTTTAACTGCTTCGCCCATTCGTTCGTATTCTGTACCCTGCCAGCTGTTTTCATCGTGATTGGTGATGAACTGCATCGGGAATGATCCGGCTGCATATTTGTCGCCGGATTCAGCAAAATAACTACTAATATCCTGAGCCAATTTTTTGCCCTGGGCAACTTCATTCATGATGTGATGCAATTTCCAGGCATAATTCGACTCGAAAGCCTTTTCCAGAAGTGCAGGATGATCTTCGTCTTCGGCCAGCATGTAAACCGGTTTAATCGAGTCGAGCGAAGCTGTTGCAGCTTCCCAGAAATCCTGCGGAACTCCCCAGGCTACATCGCAACGGAAACCATCAATATCGGTTTCTTTTACCCAATAATCCATCGCGTCAATCATGGCGCCTCGCATTGGTTGCGAGTCAAAGTTCAGGTCAGCAATATCTGACCAATCGGGATTTGGGGGAATAATAGCACCGGTCGAATCCTTTGTGTACCATTCCGGATGGTCGGTAATCCACTGATTGTCCCATCCGGTGTGGTTCGCAACCCAATCGATAATAACTTTAAAGCCCAATTCATGCGCTTTATTCACCAGATTTTTAAAATCTTCCAGTGTTCCAAATTCAGGATTAATGCCCTTGTAATCTTTCACAGCATAGTAAGAACCCAAACTGCCTTTGCGGTTTTTCTCCGAAATCGGGCCAATTGGCATAATCCACAGGATTTCAACGCCCAACTCTTTCAGCCGTGGAAGATGGGTTTCGAAAGCCTTGAAAGTTCCTTCGGGCGTATATTGGCGAATATTCACTTCGTACAGAACGGCGTCTTTACTCCACTCCGGATATTGGGCAACTTCCGCAGGTTGTTTTGCGGCCGGCTGGCACGAATACATCGCCATTGCAATCAATGACAGGATAAGTAATTTTGTTAATTTTCTCATTTTATAAATGTTTAAAGTCTAACGTTCAAATTTGGGCGGCAGGAAACTGCGACTGAACACTGATCACTGAACACTTTCCCTATTTCAATTCAATAATCATTGCCGACTTGGCTGGTACTTTCAGGTTTTTCAGGTCGGTAACAGTTGTTCCTGAAATCACTTCCTTTCCTGAAGTGCAGTTGCCCATTATTTCGCTGAAACGATTGGTATCAATGGTTTTTTCCTGAGAATTTTTATTCATCACAACCATTACTTTTTGATTCTGATTGTAGCGGAAATAAACGTAAACTCCATTTTCAGGAGCAAAATGTTTTAGTTTGCCTGAATGAATAACTTCACTGGTTTTGCGCCAGTTCAGTATTTTGCTGAAGAAATCCTGCGCTTGTTTTTGTTTTTCTGAAAGTCCGGAACCTGTAAAAGCATTCACCTGATCGCCGTTCCATCCTCCCGCAAAATCGGAGCGGATGATGCCATGTTCTTCAGTTCCCGGATTCGACATCAGTATTTCGGTTCCGTAAAAAATTTGTGGAATACCGCGGGTGGTGGCGTAATAAGCGATTCCCATTTTAAGTAAATCGAAGTTTTCGCCCAATTGAGTATAAAACCGCGACATATCGTGGTTATCGGGAAAAATCACCAGATCGTTCGGGTTGGCATATAAAAAGTCATTGGCCAGCGCTTCGTACAATGTTACCAGACCGCCACCCCATGATTCAGGATTTTTAAGACTTTGCACAACCGCATTGTTCAGCGGAAAATCCATCAATCCCGGAAGGTAAGAAACATAGCCATCCTGGTTGATTTTACCCTTTTGCCAGTATGAAACAACCGCCGGATTAGTCGTCCATTCCTCGCCAACAATGTAAAAATCGGGGTATTCGTCCATTATTCGTTTTGTCCAGTCGGCCATCGCGAATTTATCCGGATACGGATACGTGTCCATTCTAATTCCATCCAGTCCTAAATATTCAGTCCACCAAATACTGTTCTGAATCAGGTAGTTTGAAACGAATGGGTTGCGCTGGTTCAGGTCGGGCATGGTCGGAACAAACCAACCGTCAGCCATCAACCGTTTATCAGCTTCGGAAGCGTACGGATCCTGATTAACGGTGCGCCGGTGGCTGGTAATTTTGTATTCAGGATAATAATTGAGCCAGTCGGCTGATGGCATATCGTTCATCCACCAGTGCTCCGAACCGATGTGATTGAAAATCATGTCCATCATCAGTTTCATTCCTTTTTGATGAATCGCTTTTCCAAGTTCGCGGTATTCTTCGTTGGTTCCGTAGCGGACATCGACCTTGTAAAAATCGGTGGTCGAATAGCCGTGATACGAAACCTGTGTCATGTTATTTTCTAAAACCGGATTGAGCCAAACGGAAGTAAAACCAAGTTTCGACAGGTAATCAAGACTATTTTTTATTCCCTGAATGTCGCCACCGTGGCGACCATTCATGTGTGTACGATTGGGTAATTCCTTCATTCCAGAAACCGCATCGTTGGCCGGATTTCCGTTTACGAAACGGTCGGGAGTAATCAGGTAAATCACATCCGAACCGTCGAAACCTTTGCGGCTGGCCGAATTCGGTTCACGGTTTTTAAGCTCAAAAGTATAACTGACTGCTTCCTTTTTGCTTTTCCTGAACTCTATCGGAAAAGTTCCGGCTTTGGCTTCCGGCGAAATACTTAAATCGATAAAAACGTAATTGGGATTTTCCAGGCGGCTAATCGTCTTGATTTTCACTCCCGGATAATTCAGCGTAATTTCAGCTGCAGCAATTTCCTGCCCGTGAACCATCAGCTGAACTGTTGGATTTTTCATGCCTACCCACCAGAAAGTGGGTTCAACGCGGTCAACATTCAAAGCAAAAGTATTAATGCTGAAGGCGATACCGATAATGAATAAATATAGTTTTCTCATGTTGTAATTAGTTTTTAATTGTCAATTCTTTCTTTGCCAACAAATGATGCGATTGTCCGTGAACGACCAAATTAATATTCACCTTTGAGTGATTGATAACGTTGAATTTCGTTTTATCCATTTTGAATTCCAGATGTGCTTCACGGAAATTCAGTCTGAAAGAATAGGAATTCCAGCCTTCAGGAATAAACGGGGTAAAATTTAACTGACCGTTTCTCACGCGCATTCCGCCAAAACCCTGCACAAAAGCCATCCACGTTCCGCCCATGCTGGTGATATGCAAACCATCGCAGGTATCGTTGTTGTAATCGTCCAAATCGAGGCGAGCTGTTCGTAAATACATTTCATACGCTTTATCCTGACGACCTAAACTGGCTGCCAAAATTGAATGGATACAGCTGGAAAGTGACGATTCGTGCACCGTCAGCGGTTCGTAAAAGTCGAAATGCCGTTCAAGACTTTCCTTGTCGAATTCGTCTTCGAACCAGAATATACTTTGCAGTGTATCAGCCTGTTTAATGTATGGAGAACGCAAAATACGGTCCCACGACCATTTCTGGTTGATGGGCCGGTCTTCAGGTTTTAACTGACTTACCGGAATCAGTTCTTTATCAAGAAATCCATCTTGTTGAAGGTAGATTTTCCGGTTAAAATCGTAGGGAAAATACATGTCCTTTATTATCTTCTTCCAGCGCGAAGTCTCTTTCAGTTCTTTCAGTTTGAGCTTTTTTACCAGATCTTCGAATAAAAGCGGGTGCTCTTTCTTCAGATAATCAATGGCTTCAAGTGTATATTTTAAGGTCCAAACCGCTATGTAGCTGGTGTGGAAATTGTTGTTCACATTGTTTTCGTACTCATTGGGCCCGGTTACACCCAGCATCACGAATTTCTTTTTCTCTTCCGACCAGTTGATGCGCTGGCTCCAGAAACGCGACAGGGCAAGCAACACCTCGAAACCATATGGGGCGAGATAATCCTGGTCGCCGGTATAATTGATGTAATTGTAAATTGCATAAGCAATCGCACCATTCCGGTGAATTTCTTCGAAGGTAATTTCCCACTCGTTGTGGCATTCTTCACCATTGATGGTGACCATCGGATAAAGTGCTGCACCATCGGTAAAACCGAGTTTTTCGGCATTTTCGATGGCTTTTGGCAAATGCTTGTAGCGGTACAAAAGCAGGTTTTTCGACACCATTTGAGGCGAAGTACCAAGCTCGAACGGCAAACAATAAGCTTCGGTATCCCAATAAGTTACACCGCCGTATTTTTCACCAGTAAAACCTTTTGGACCGATGTTCAGGCGTTCGTCGTCGCCCAGATAAGTTTGGTTCAGCTGGAAAATATTGAACCGGATTCCCTGTTGGGCAGCAACATCGCCATCAATACAAATGTCGCTCGTTTCCCAGCGTTTTTTCCATGCTTTTTCCTGATTGACAAAAAGCTTGTCGAAGCCAGATTCTGTAGCTCTTTTAATTGCCTTTTCAGTAGCATCCTGAAGTTTATTTGCCTGATAATAAAGTGTAGAAACGATGGCTGCATATTTTTCGATGCTAATCTCATCGCCCTCATTTACATCAACCGTAAATTCTGAAGCGACGTATTTTTCCTTCTGAATAGTTGAAAGAGCAGGTTCAATTTGAGTTCCGTTCAACCATGTTTTGAAATTCATTCCGGTACAAACCTGAAAAGCTGTTTTTTTTGTTTCCATGCAAACAAAGCCGACAGAACCATTGATTTTAGGAGCTTTTTCGATCCAGAAGTTTTCGTCGTAATTCGAATCTTCGTTCACCACATTTCCGTCGATGTAGGGGGTAAGGGTAATTTTTCCTGAAAAATTCAAGGCTTTAACCGTGTATCGAATGGCGCCAATTTCCTGATCTGCAATACTCAAAAAACGTTTGGCATTAACCTCAACCTGTTTTCCTGATGAAAGCTGAGCCACAAAACGGCGCGATAGCAACCCGGATTTCATATCCAGATCGCGGTAAAACGAAAGGATTTCGGCTTTGGCCAGGTCCAGCTCTTCACCATCTACCGAAACATTGATTCCGATCCAGTTAGTCGCATTCAGTATTTTGGCAAAATATTCGGGATAGCCGTTTTTCCACCAGCCAACGCGTGTTTTGTCGGGATAATAAACACCGGCCACGTAACTGCCCTGAAGGCTGTCGCCGCTGTATTTTTCTTCGAAATTTGCGCGCTGTCCGCTCCGTCCGTTGCCAATGCTCAGCAAACTTTCGGTAATCCGGTTTTCTTCAGGATGAAATCCTTCTTCGATAATTTTCCAATCATTGTGTATGATGTAGTTTTTCATACTCTAAGTTTTTCAAAGGTAAATCCAACAAATCCGGGAATTACAAAATCAGCCATTCCGAGTATTTCGGTTTCGCCGATTCCAACACAGCGCATTCCTGCATTCCGGGCTGCTTCGATTCCTGCAATGGCATCTTCGAAAACCACGCAATTTTCAGGCAAAACACCCAACCTTTCAGCACCTTTCAGAAAAACTTCAGGATTTGGTTTTGCCTCGGTGATAGAATTTCCATCGACCACCGCATCAAATTTTCCTGAAAGTTGAATCCGGTCGAGTATCATCGGTGAGTTTTTACTGGCCGATCCGAGCGCGATTTTGATCCCATTATTTTTTAATTCCTGAAGAAATTCAGGAACTCCCGGAAGAATTTCTTCAGGAGTCATCTCCTCGATGTAAGTCACATAGAGGGTGTTCTTCTTTTCGGCCATCGCCAATTTTTCAGGCTCCGAAAATTGTAATCCGCCAATTTCAAGCAGAATTTCGAGCGACGCCATTCTACTGACACCTTTTAAACGCTCATTGTCTTCAACTGTAAATTCAAAACCAAGTTCTTCTGCCAAAGCCTTCCATGCAATGAAATGGTATTTGGCGGTATCAACAATCACCCCATCGAGGTCAAAAATGCAAGCTTCTATTGTCGTCATACAATAATCTATTTAAGTTCGTTTTCAGGGTTGTCTCCATTCCGTCCGAGATGAAGTCAACGCATTGTTCAACAATTACCGCGGACGGTTTTATTCTGTCATTTATCCGTCCCATAAATGGGACGGCAAAGGATAATGCATTGAACATTAATTTCTCATCATTAAGTCATTCTCAGCGAAAATTGCTTATCAAAGCAAAACAAAATGCACCACGCAGTCCAAAGCTTTCCCCCAGCGGGGGAACGGGAAGGGGGCTGTTCTTTACTTCGAATCAACATCATCGACAAACAATACACTAACAGCGGCAATCAGCAAGGATACGCCACCCAGAACGAGGGCATAAATTGCATGTCCGCCAAACAACGATTTGGTAAAAAAACCAAGGATACTGGCTGCGAAAATTTGCGGGATCACGATGAAGAAATTAAAAATTCCCATGTAAATTCCCATTTTCCCGGCAGGCAATGAACCGGTCAGAATCGCATAAGGCATCGATAAAATACTTGCCCAGGCAATTCCGACGCCCACCATCGAGATCAGTAAAAGATTCGGATCTTTGATCACATAGAACGACATCAGGCCGATTCCGCCAATTACCAGCGAAATGGCATGTGCCATTTTCCGGCTGGTTGCTTTGGCCAATACCGGAAGGATAAAGGCCATTACGGCGGCAAATCCATTGTAGATCGCGAATAGAAATCCAACCCAGTTGGCGCCTTTATTATACAGTTCGGTGGTGGTATCGCTGGTTCCGTAAATGTGACTGGTAACTGCTGAAGTAGAATAAATCCACATGGCAAAAAGCGCAAACCACGAAAAAAACTGAACCACTGCCAACTGTTTCATGGTTTTGGGCATGTTCATTAAATCGGTAACCACCTCAACCAAACCGTT
>DAITNH010000039.1:0-4491 GCA_036834745.1 Prolixibacteraceae bacterium | reverse complement strand
GTTTCATGGTTTTGGGCATGTTCATTAAATCGGTAACCACCTCAACCAAACCGTTTCGGGTAAGTCCCTGCCGGGTATTCCAGGCGGTGATCAGCAAAATGATTCCGAAGACAGCCAGACCAACAGAAATAACATACAGTTCCTTTTCCCATCCCTGCCAAAAAATCAGGTAACTGAATCCTGTTCCAACCAGCAACCAAATAAATCCCTGTTTGAAAAAGCTTTTCAGCAATTCGACTGGTGTGCGATAGACAAATCGAGACAGACCCTGACTTTGAATGTTCTCTTCCTCAAATTCTTTCAATTCATCTGGAGAATATTCTTTGGTGCGGAAAACTGTCCACAAAACTGCCAGGAAGAAAACTGCCCCACCCAGATAAAAAGCATACCTGACGGAAGGCGGAATTTTCTCGCCAGCTTCGGCCACATTGGCTACCCCAAGCCATTCACTCAGAATGTAAGGCAATCCAGAAGCCACCACGGCTCCCAATCCAATGAAGAAACTCTGCATGGCAAATCCACGGGTACGTTGCTGGCTCGGAAGCATGTCGCCCACAAAGGCGCGAAACGGTTCCATCGAAATGTTGATGGAAGCATCCATGATCCAGAGCATTCCGGCAGCGATCCACAACGAAGGTGAATTGGGCATTACCAGCAAAGCCAGAGAAGCCAGGACGGCGCCAAGCAAAAAGAACGGACGCCGCCGACCGAAACGACCCCATGTTTTATCGCTTAAATGACCGATAATCGGTTGCATTATCAAACCGGTTACCGGAGCGGCGATCCAAAGAATGGGGATATCGTCAACATTGGCGCCAAGGGTTTCAAAAATTCGGCTCACATTGGCATTCTGTAAGGCAAAGCCAAACTGTATGCCCAAAAAGCCAAAACTCATGTTCCAGATTTGCCAAAAACTTAAAGCAGGTTTCTTCTTCATTGGTTTAATTTTTAGATACAAGACGCAAGATAATTTGATTAACGATTAATGATTAACGATTTAAGATATTAGCTTATACTAACCTAAAACCGGGACCCACGAAAAGCGGGGCTAATCTTTCGAATGAAATCAAAAATATCAAGTCACAAAGACATCGTGTAATGTTTGGAATTAATAACAGTTTGCCCCGGGGATTCCCGGGAAAACCAAATGAAGTCGTAAAATGGAATTACAAAAAACGGAATTAACTGCACAAATATAACGAAGGATTTTCGAGAATTCCAAATCATGAAACCGTTAAATCCCTTGTATGACAGGTAAAACAGCGCATGAAAGCGGGAAAAGGTGCATTGCAAACGTTTGCAGATGGAGGTGATTTTTTTGAATTATTTTTCCCGGAGGATACAATTCAGGTAAGCCAGGCACTAAGCATACAAATTGAATTCTTTAAATTGAATTCTTGATGTGGAATTCAACGAACCCAGACTCTGGAAATTAATGTAATAAGCCCATTGATGTTAATTCCCTGATTCATTAGAAGGTAACCCTCATTTTTGTAAAATATTTTATGTTTTAAAATGTATTTATATAAGTACGTGGTATTCATTTATTTAAATTCAGTCACTATCAATATTATAAAACTTATGTGAAAAGCTAAATAATAATGGTGTAAATTCAATAGATCAAAATATAATCAACCTTCCACATTATGCAGCAGAAAATATTTCCCAAAGAAATCATCAGGTTCTCCATCGAAAGTCATTATTCCAGGTTTTCGCGGCAATCAAAAATAATCTATCTTCTTGTTATTGGAATGATTATATCCGCATTCACAGCCTTCCCTTTTGTGAATGTGGATATTACGGTTCAATCGAGAGGAATAATTCGTTCGCAGGCCGAACCTGCCAACTTACAAACGCCAGTTACCGGGCAGGTACAAGAGATCCGCATTCGCGAAAACATGAAAGTCTCCGTTGGTGATACTTTGATTCGGTTGTCCCCCGAAAAGATTACCGAACAGCTGGAAATGCTTTCAGATAAGATCTCGCTGTATTCCAGCTATATAAACGATCTTGAAATTTTATCGGCAGAGAAAGTCGAACCACTTCAAAGCGCTTTACTGAAAAGCAGTTACGCCGAATACAATCAAAAATTGAAGGAATACCAACTCCGGATTGAAACCTCCAACAAAGATTTTCAACGAATAAAATTGTTGTTCGAAAAAGAAGTTATTGCAGCTGCAGAATTCGAGAAAAAAGAACTGGAACTAAACCAACTTATAAAGGAGAAGGAGTTTTATATCAGTCAGAAAAAATCAGGCTGGAACCAACAGTTATTTCAATATAAATCGGAACTCCAGAACCTGAACGACAATCAGGATCAATTAAAATTTGAAGAACGTTTTTATGTGGTGATTGCCAGGACCAATGGGTTTATTTCAAATTTCACGGGCGTACAAAACGGAAGTTTCATTTTTCCCAATCAGACGATTGCCACCATATCACCTTCAGACAGTCTCATTGTTGAATGTTACGTTGGCCCCAATGATATAGGCTATTTACAAATTGGTGAATCAGCCACTTTTCAGGTCGATGCATACAATTACAACCAATGGGGGCAGGCTTCCGGCGAGATTATTGATATTTCGAACCAACCTTATCAGGAAAAAGAATCGGTTTTTTTTAAGGTAAAATGCAAGCTGAATCAGGATTGTCTCTCGCTGAAATCAGGATATGAGGGCAAACTGAAAAACGGGTTGACACTTACTTCCCGATTTCTGGTAAACCGACGGAGTTTATACGACCTGCTGTTCGACAAAGCCGATGATTGGTTAAATCCTAAAATCATTAACATTTAACCATTTACAATTCGACTATTTACGATTTACCTTTCAACCACAATGACACCAAAATCGTAATTAGTAAATAAACAAATCGTAAATCAATTAACCCTTTATGACCGTCAAAATCAAACAACACGATATCACCGATTGCGGTGCAGCTTGTCTGGCTTCGGTTTCTGCACATTACAACCTGAAAATTCCGATTGCCCGAATCAGGCAATGGGCCGGAACAGATAAAAAAGGAACCAATGCCTGGGGACTCATCAAAGCAGCCGAAAAACTGGGCTTTTCTGCCAAAGGTGTAAAAGGAGAACTGGACGCGATGAATGAAGTTCCACTTCCCGCCATTGCCCACGTGGTAGTAAAAAAAGTATTACAACACTATGTGGTGGTGTATAAATTCACGAAAAATTACGTGGAAATTATGGATCCCGGCGATGGACTTATGCATCGTAAAACCCACGCCGAATTTGACGAAGAATGGACAGGAGTACTCATTCTGTTATCGCCCAATCAGGAATTTACAGCCCATAACGAAAAAGTGTCGGTTATGGCTCGGTTCCGTTTTCTGCTTTACCCGCATCGAAAAATACTGGTTCAGGCGTTGGTGGGAGCCATTGTTTATACCGTGTTAGGCTTGTCAACATCCATCTATATCCAGAAAATCACCGACTTTGTATTGCCCGACGGAAACCGCAACTTACTCAATCTGCTCAGCATGGGCATGGTGATTATTTTGGTGCTTCAAATCGTAATTGGTTCGCTCCAAACCGTCTTTATCCTGAAAACCGGCCAATTGATCGATGCCCGGTTGATATTGGGATATTACAAACATTTGCTCCAGTTACCTCAACGCTTTTTTGATACCATGCGCACCGGCGAAATCATTTCGCGGATCAACGATGCGGTGAAAATCAGAGCGTTTATCAACGATACCATGATCAGCATCCTGGTCAACCTCTTTATCGTCTTTTTCTCGTTTGTCCTGATGTTTATTTACAGCATGAAACTGGCTCTGATCATGGCAATTGTGATTCCGCTTTATGCTATACTTTATTGGATTACCAATGAGCTAAATAAAAAACGCGAACGCAAAATCATGGAAAACGCGGCAGAGCTGGAAACACAACTGGTTGAATCGCTCAACGCCATAAAAACCATCAAACAATTAAACCTTGAAGAGTTTAACAACCTAAAAACCGAAACCCGTTTTATGCGTTTGCTCGACAGTACCTACAAATCTGGACTGAACAGTATTTTCACAGGAAATGCATCACAACTTATTACCCGTACTTTTACAATCGTGCTATTGTGGACGGGTAGTTATCTGGTTATTGAACAAGCCATTACTCCCGGCGAACTGATGTCTTTTTATGCCCTCATCGGGTATTTCACCGGACCGGTAAGTTCATTGATTGGTATGAATAAAACCATACAAAATGCCACGATTGCTGCCGACCGCCTGTTCGAAATTATGGATTTGGAACGCGACGACGAAATAAAGCATACGGTTGACCTCAATACCAGTTTACTTGGAGACATTAGCTTCCGCAATGTTTCGTTTAGTTATGGCACACGCACTGATGTTTTCGAAGATTTTAACCTGGTGCTGAAACAAGGACAGTTAACTGCTATTATTGGTGAAAGCGGATCGGGGAAAAGCACCATCGCCGCTCTTATTCAGGGTATTTATCCATTAAACAAAGGACAG
>DAITNH010000038.1:15402-25403 GCA_036834745.1 Prolixibacteraceae bacterium | reverse complement strand
GTCGGTACTCCGATTGAAAACCTGATGGCTATGAGAAAAGCAAGTTTGTAAATACGGATTCAAACCAAGTCACATGCATCGTCCGGCATCCAATGCCTGTCTTTGCCTTCCCACTTGATGTTGCAGCCAATCGGGTTGGTTACCGGAATTGAAACCGGGTGACCTGCAATCAACTCCGCAAGAGTCCGGTCCAAATCTTTTACTGTTATTTTTGAGGCATCACGTGGCTGATCGACGGCCCTGCCTGTATAAACCAATTTTCTGTCTTCATTGAATACAAAAAAATGAGGTGTTTTCAGCGCTCCATAAGCAAGCGCAACTTGCTGCGTTTCGTCGTGAAGATAAATCCATGGAAACCGGTTTTCGTTCATCCGTGCGACCATGTTATCAAAACCGTCTTCCTTATATGTATTGGGACTATTGGAATTGATTCCCACAAACCTGACACCTTCAGGAAGAAACCTATTAGCAGTTTTTCTGGTCACCTCATCACTACCCAAAACATACGGACAATGATTACAAGTGAAAAACAGGACCAAAATTTTGTAATCCGAAAAATCACTGAGTTTGTAAAAACTCCCGTCGGTAGCCTTTAGGTTAAAATCCGGAGCGTGACTGTCAATTTTAAGTGTATATGCCATGATGAATGTTATTGGATTACATAACCTGTAACAAAAACCATCCATAATTGATCAAAAAAAAACCATTGTTGTCGCTTTTTCATTCAACAACAATGGCCAATTTCGATTATAATATTGGTTATTCTTCTTCTGAATTAGCAATTATCTTCTTGTTTTTCAACACATTCACGACGGCATCGACAATATGGTCATCGATCATTGTTGAGTAATTAAAAATCAGGTCGAAGTCGTTGTTGTCCAATTTGCGGCCGGCCACATGTTCCACAAACAAGTCACGCTGACGGTCAATTTCGAGCACATATTCCTGGGCATCGGCCCATGATAAGTTACTGATCTGCATAATCCGGTTGATTCTCCATTCAAGCGGAGCCTGTAATTTGATACTTAATCGCTTGGGTATATCCTGAGCAATAACACTGGCTGCACGCCCAACAATAATGTAATGGCCTTCTTCCGCAATGCTGCGGATAACTGCTTTAACGGTATCAATCACCTGCTGGTCATCCGAATCGTATACCTTTGAAGTTGAGAACGCAACGGAAACATCGTTGATACTTTGTTTTACTTCACCTAAAAAGACATTTTTAACTCTTTCCGGGTGCATTTTCAATTCATCGGCTGCCAGTTCAATCACTTCTTTGCTCACCCATTTCCATTCAACATCCGTTTTTGTCTCCGAGAGGTAGTTGTAACCGGTCAGAATCTTTGACAGCTTGGTGGCTATACGATTGGCAGAACATCCGCATTCCCTGGAAATGGTTACAACCGGACCCGGGCGATAAAGTTTACCTTTGTCTTTCTGTCCTGTCTTATTCAGATAATTGCTTAAAAAGTCTTTCATAAGAGGTAGATATTAATTCAGAATTATTATTTAAAGTTGGTTATTATTATTTGCTAAAACTACGAATCAAATCACAAGCAAAAAAGTCAAATGTTATATAATACCTGAATTTGTTTATGTTTTAGAACTCTTTTAAAAAACATCAAAAGGAGAATATTATTGAAAAAAGATTAGTTGATTGAAAAGTGTTCAAAATATCCATTTCCAAATTGCTTTAGGTGCCTCAATATTTTTACCTTGCAAAAACCTAATCCGTCATCTGATATGAAAATAAAACACCTGATAAGTTTTATTATTGCACCGCTCATTTCGTTGGCAATCATTCTTTTCGGTGACCTAAAACCTGGAGAACCTGCCGTTACAAACACGATGGCTGTTGCCTTGCTTATGGCAGTGTGGTGGATAACGGAAGCGGTACCACTTGCAGTCACTTCACTGCTTCCTGTTGCCCTTTTCCCACTTTTAGGAATAATGGATGCAAAAAATGTGTCGTCAACCTACTTTAACAATGTTATTTTTCTTTTCATGGGTGGTTTTATCATTGCACTTGCCATGCAACGGTGGGATCTTCACCGGCGGATAGCCCTCAAAATTTTGTTGGTTACAGGAGTAAGCCCTGGCAGAATTTTATTGGGATTTATGCTGGCAACCGCATTTTTATCGATGTGGATGTCGAATACGGCCACTGCCATGATGATGATGCCCATTTTGATTTCGGTTATTGACAAGCTCGAAGAATCCATCGGCAAACAGGAAATTAAAGGATATTCAGTTGGGTTGCTGCTTGGCGTTGCATACAGTGCTTCCATTGGAGGGATTGCCACTTTGGTAGGAACCCCGCCCAACCTTTCTTTTGTCCGGATTTTTCATATCTATTTTCCCAATGCACCCGAAATTTCATTTGCCACCTGGATGTTGTTTGCCTTTCCGATAAGTGTTCTGTTATTTCTATGTACATGGCTTTATTTATATTATTCCTACCGACAAAAAAAACAGAACTGGATCAACGTCAGCAAACATACATTTCGTGATCAACTTCACGAAATGGGCCCAATGCGCTATGAAGAAAAAGTTGTTCTCATTGCATTTATATCTGTTGCAATTCTTTGGATTTTCAGACTGGATCTGGATTTAGGATGGATCAAAATTCCCGGATGGTCAGGTATTTTTTTGAAAAGCAATTTTCTTGATGACGGAACGGTTGCTATTTTTGTGGCGATTGTACTTTTTATACTTCCATCGAAATCACCAGACTTTAAAAGGATTATGAATTGGGAGGCGGCCATAAAAATACCCTGGCATATCATCCTGCTTTTCGGTGGTGGTTTTGCACTTGCTTCAGGTATTAAAGAATCAGGATTGTCCAACTGGTTCGGCGAACAACTAATTTTCGTTGCCGATTTCAATCCAATTATTGTGGTTTTATCTATCGCCCTATTAATTACCTTTCTTACAGAACTTACATCAAACACTGCCACCACAGAAATGATCCTTCCAATTTTGGCCGGGATCGCTATTAGTACTGAAATCAATCCGTTGCTGCTCATGCTGCCTGCCACGCTCTCGGCTTCTTTGGCTTTTATGTTGCCTGTTGCAACCCCGCCAAATGCCATTATTTTTGGAACCAACCGGGTTACAATCTCTCAAATGGCCAAAGCTGGCTTGTTTTTAAATCTGATCGGTGCAGTAATTATCACTTTGATGACTTACCTTTTGGGTACATATGTCTTTGATATCAATATAGGAGAATTTCCGGTATGGGCAATTCCAAAATAGTTTCAACTATTTTTTACAAATACACTCGTCGGATATTCAATATCAGTCAAAAAAAGTCCGTGAGCCGGAACTGATAAACCGGCAGCCCCACGATTTTTTTGCTCAAGCACATCTCGAAAACCTGCAAGATCCATTTTGCCAATCCCAACTTCGAGCAAAGTACCAACCATGGCACGCACCATGTTCCGCAAAAAACGGTCGGCTTTCACTGTAAAAACCAAACGACTGCCTTGCTGTGTCCATTCAGCCTGAATGATTTTGCAGTTGTTGGTTTTTACATCGGTATGCAGTTTACTGAAACTGGTAAAATCAATGTAATCGAACAAAATTTCACAAGCTTCGTTCATTTTTGCCACATCAGGCCACCGAAAAAAATACCAGGAAGTCTCGATCGAAAATGGATCTTTCTTCAAATTTATATTGTATTTATATGTTCTTGAAAGCGCATCGAAACGGGCATGCACTTCAGGATCCACTTTGCTGATACTAAAAACTGATACATCTTCGTTAAGAAAGCTGTTCAGTTTGTGTGTAAAATCAGGATGGTCTAAATTGAGTTTTGAAGAATTGAAATGCGCGACAAAATAGCTGGCATGTACGCCGGTGTCGGTTCGGCCTGCACCCATTACCTCAATTGTTTCGCGGGTGATAGTGCTCAACGCTTTTTCCAGACATTCCTGAACAGTTGCCGCATTGGGCTGAACCTGCCAGCCATGGAATTTGGTGCCCTTGTAGGACAGTTCTATGAAATACCTTTGAGTCAATGGATTAATTTTTGACAAAAATAAAAAATGAAACCATATTCTGTTAAAGATCGCCGATTTTATTAATTTCACGGCCATTTTAAGCCGAAATAGCTTAACAAAATTTAACGAAAATTTATCCTTTTTCATCTACGGATAGCTTATTTTCGTGTTCTCAAAAAAAAACAAACATTTAAAATTACTTATCTTAAAAAATATGAATCAGGAAGTTGATATTCGCGAATTAAACGAAAGAATTCAAAGGGAGAGTTCGTTTGTTGACATCATCAGTATGGAGATGAATAAAGTGATTGTTGGGCAAAAACATCTTATTGAAAGCCTTTTGGTAGGACTTCTGTCGGGTGGCCACATTTTGCTTGAAGGAGTTCCAGGATTGGCAAAAACACTGGCAATCAACACACTTGCAACAAGTATCGATGCCAAATTTTCACGCATACAGTTTACGCCCGACCTTTTACCCGCCGACCTTTTAGGTACGATGATTTACAGTCAGAAGAAAGAAGAATTCATTGTTAAAAAAGGGCCGATTTTTACCAATTTCATTCTGGCCGACGAAATTAACCGTGCTCCCGCCAAAGTACAATCGGCGCTGCTCGAAGCCATGCAGGAACGCCAGATTACGATTGGCGAAAATACCTACAAACTTCAGGAACCATTTTTGGTAATGGCAACACAAAACCCAATTGAGCAAGAGGGAACTTACCCATTGCCTGAAGCACAGGTTGACCGTTTTATGCTGAAAGTGGTGATCAACTACCCAACCAAAGAAGAAGAGAAACTGATCATTCAGCAAAACCTGCTGAAACAATTCCCGACCGCAGCAAAAGTAATGCGCCCCGAAGATATTCTTAGAGCCCGCGAAGTGGTGAAAGATGTTTACATGGACGAAAAAATACAGAAATACATTGTTGACATCGTATTTGCGACGCGTGATCCGAAAGCATATAAACTTGATAAATACGCAGATATGATTTCATACGGAGGTTCGCCCCGCGCAAGTATCAGTCTGGCACAGGCAGCAAAAGCATTCGCATTTATCAAACGTCGCGGGTACGTAATTCCTGAAGATGTGCGTGCCGTTTGCCTCGATGTTATGCGTCACCGTATCGGATTAAGTTACGAAGCAGAAGCTAACAACATAACTTCCGAAGAAATTATTGCTGATATTTTAAATACGGTTGAGGTGCCATAACAAATGGAAACAAGCGAACTAATAAAACGAGTCCGGAAAATTGAGATAAAAACACGTGGACTGAGCCGCAATATATTTGCCGGTGAGTACCACAGTGCTTTCAAGGGAAGGGGGATGGCTTTCAGCGAGGTTCGTGAATACCAGTTTGGCGACGATATAAGAAACATCGACTGGAATGTGACCGCGCGGTACAACAAGCCATTTGTGAAAATTTATGAGGAAGAACGCGAGTTGACCGTAATGTTGCTGATCGACGTTAGCGGATCGCGAATGTTCGGGTCGGCTGACAAGCTGAAAAAGAACATCATCACCGAAATAGCTGCTATCCTGGCCTTTTCAGCCATTCAGAACAACGACAAAATAGGGGTACTTTTCTTTTCCGAAAAAATTGAAAAGTTCATTCCTCCCAAAAAAGGCCGCAGCCATATTCTCCGGATCATCAGCGAACTCATAGATTTTGAGCCAAAAGCGCGCGGGACAGACATTTCAGGGGCGATCAGATACATGACCAACGCGATAAAAAAACGGTGTACAGCATTTATCATTTCCGATTTCATACAAAACGAAAGTACGCTGGAAAACGCGCTGTCGATTGCCAATAACCGTCACGATGTGGTGGCCCTGAGAATTTACGACGAACGCGAAACTTTACTGCCCGATATCGGGATGATTAAACTGAAAGATGCCGAAACCGGTAATTATACCTGGGTTGACAGTTCAGATCGAAGGGCAAGGATGATATACAGCAAATGGTGGAACGATTTATCGGCACAACTCGATAATAATTTCAAAAGGAGTCGTGTCGATTATGTGAACATCTGCACCAACCACGACTATGTAAGATCGTTGATCAGCTTATTTAAAAAAAGAGGATAAAAACATTTTTCAAATGAAGTCAGGATTAATATTTGTCGTACTGTTTGTTTTGCTTTCAGGAAGCTTACAGCAACTTAAAGCACAACAAGTTACTGTAAAAGCCAGTATCGACTCAACAAATATACTTATCGGTGATCAAATGAAGCTTATTCTTGAAATTGAAAAGCCCAAAAACATGGACATTCAGTTTCCCCTGCTTCCTGACACTTTAGGCACCGGTATAGAAGTGGTGCAGCGCCTTCCTATTGATACATTACAATTGGATAATAAGGATCGCGAAAAACTGTCACAAAGTTATTTTATCACATCATTTGACAGTGGTGTCCATCAGATTCCTCCATTCTTTTTCAAGTTGAAATTCGACAGGATGTTGGATTCAGTTGCAACAAAAGCACTTTCATTTCAGGTATTTACGATGAAGATCGATACCACAAAAGGGCCGGTCGATATCAAACCACCTTACAGTGCACCGGTAAGTTTGAAGGAGGTCACTCCCTACATCCTTGGAATTATTCTCATTGCGGCCATCCTGTTTTTCATTTTTTATTACATCAAGTGGAAGAAAAAGAACGTTCCGCTGTTTCGTAAACCTGAAAAACCGTTGGAGCCCGCGCACATCATTGCATTGCGCGAACTCGACCGGATCAAAGCGCAAAAGTTGTGGCAGCAGGAAAAAATCAAACAATATTACAGCGAAGTGGCCGACACGGTGCGTGCATATATTGAAAACAGGTTCGATATTCCGGCCATGGAACAAACTTCGGCTGAAACAATCAGTGTGTTCAAACAAAACAAAGAATTGATTGATGGCACTTCGCTCGATCAGGTTCAGCATATTTTAAGTCTGGCCGATTTGGTCAAGTTTGCCAAATATGCGCCGTTGCCCGACGACAATAACCTGACACTGATGAATGCATATTTCTTTGTCAACCAAACAAAAAAAGTAGAAGTAAAAGCTCCTGAAAAATCAGTCGGCGAGTCTGATGGAGCAGTAGAAGAAGAGGTTGCTGTATAAAAAACGAATATAAATGAACGGAATAAGTTTTAACAATCCAGAGTTTTTTTACTCGCTTCTTGTTTTACTGCCCATGATTGCATGGTACATCTGGAAGCAGAAAAAAGCAGGAGCCAGTATTCAGTTTTCATCGGACATGGGACTTGCCCGGATACCGAAAAGCTGGAAATATCATTTCAGACACAGTGTATTTGTATTACAGATAATCAGCTTATCGTTGCTGATTGTTGCGCTTGCACGGCCGCAGTCGTCAAATAGCTGGTCGAATGTGACCACACAGGGAATCGATATTGTGATTGCCCTCGACATTTCGAGTTCGATGCTTGCCATGGATTTCAGGCCAAACCGAATTGAAGCGGCCAAAGATGTTGCGACCCAATTTATTTCAGGACGAACCAACGACAGGATCGGGCTGGTTGTATTTTCAGGCGAAAGCTTTACTCAATGCCCGCTAACCACCGATCGTGCAACAGTAATAAACCTTTTTAAAGGAATCGAAAGCGGCATGATCGAGGATGGAACAGCCATTGGAAATGGTTTGGCAACTGCTGTTTCTCGACTAAAAGACAGTGATGCAATCAGTAAGGTGGTGATTTTACTAACCGATGGTGAAAACAACCGGGGTGAAATTGCACCGGTAACCGCTGCCGAACTGGCAAAAACTTTCGGAATCCGTGTTTACACCGTTGGGGTTGGAACAATCGGCATGGCTCCCTACCCTGTTCAAACACCTTTTGGGGTGCAGGTTCAGGATGTCGAAGTAAAAATTGACGAAGTCACCCTGCAGAAAATTGCAGCAACCACCGATGGAAAATATTTCAGGGCAACCAACAACAATAAACTGACTGAAATATATGCGGAAATCGATAAATTGGAGAAATCAAAAATTGATGTCAAAGAATTCAGCAAAAGAGAGGAAGAATACCTGAAGTACGCCATCGCCGCTGCATTACTGCTCATAATTGGCATGTTTCTGAAGATTACCATTTTCAGAAATATACCATAGAAATATAATAAGATATTAGATAAAAACATAGCTGAGATATTCAATTCATCGGAAGCAACCGGTGGCTGAGCTTGTCGAAGCCGAACGTGAAACTTGAAACTTTGAGAAATGTTTAGATTAGCAAACCCTGAATATTTATATGCATTGCTGCTCATTCCGGCATTGATTGTCTTTTTCTGGTATTCCAGGATACAGCGAAAAAAGGCGTTAAACCTTTTCGGGCAGAAAGAAATACTGACGGTTTTGATGCCCAACGTAAGTGCAGGGCGACCTGCGTTAAAATTCACAGTGCTTTTACTGGCACTTGCCAGCATCATTGTAGGCATTGCACGTCCCCAATTCGGTTCGAAACTAAAAACGGTAAAACGCGAAGGCATTGAACTCATTATCGCACTCGATGTTTCGAACAGTATGCTTGCCGAAGACATTCAGCCCAACAGGCTCGAACGTTCAAAAAGGGCAATTTCGCAACTGGTTGACAAGTTGAGCAACGACAAAATCGGACTGATCGTATTTGCCGGTGAAGCTTATACGCAATTACCAATTACTGCGGACTATGTTTCAGCCAAATTGTTCCTGAATTCAATCAGCCCGCAAATAGTTCCAACGCAAGGAACTGCCATTGGAGCAGCAATCGATCTTGGTATCAAGTCGTTCAGTCCGCAATTTGCCGGAAGCAAAGTAATAATTGTGATTACCGATGGAGAGAACCATGAAGACGATGCTGTTGGCTCTGCGACCAATGCAAGCGAGCAGTCAATCACAGTAAATACCATTGGAATGGGATTGCCTCAGGGCGGACTGATTCCTGTCTCTTCGAACGGACAACAAGGATACAGAAAAGACAATCAGGGCAACACCATTGTAACCAAGCTGGACGAGCCGATGCTTCAAAAAATTGCACAGGCAGGAAAAGGAATTTACATCAGGGCAAACAACACACAGGATGGTCTTAACACCCTTTTTAACGAGGTTAATAAAATGGAAAAAACCGAAATGGAATCGCAGATTTATGCTGATTACGACGATAGGTTTCAATATTTTTTGGCCTTGGGGCTATTTCTGATTTTGTTGGACTTCCTGATACTTGAGCGAAAGAATAAATATCTGAAGAATTTTAAACTGTTTAGCGAAAGGAAATAAACGATATGAAACAATTAAGTTTAATGATCATTTTTCTGTTTGCTTTGGCAATTTTGTCCCATGCTCAAAACGAACGGAAATTTGTAAGGCAGGGAAATAAATATTACGGTGAGGCCCTGAAAGATTCGACGAAAATAGATACGACATTATTTAATAAAGCCGAAATTGAGTACCGAAAAGCCCTTGATAAAAAACCGGATGACCCAAAATGGAACTTCAATCTGTCGAATGCATTGTACAAACAGATGAAGTTTGAAGAATCGGCTGAAAAATATAAGGAAATCTCAGACAAGACAACCGATAAAGTTGAAAAAAGCCGTGCGCTGCACAACATGGGCAATTCGCTGCTAATGAACAACAAACTCGATGAAAGTATTGAAAGCTACAAACAAGCGCTGCGAAACAACCCAAAAGATCTTGAGACCAAATACAATTTATTGTATGCCATGGCAATGAAGAAAAAACAGGAAGAGGAACAGAAAAAACAGGACAAAAATAAAGATCAGGATAAAGACAAGGATCAGAAGGATCAGAATAAAGATCAGCAAAAGGATCAGGATAAAAAAAATCAGGATCAGCAGGATCAGCAGCAACCACAAAACAAAATATCAAAGCAAAATGCTGAACAAATGTTACAGGCACTTGAAAACAACGAAAAGAAAACCCAGGAAAAAGTAAAAAAGGTGCAAGCGTTGAAAGCCAAATCGAAACAGGTGGAGAAAGACTGGTAACAGAAAAGTTCCATGT
>DAITNH010000038.1:0-15302 GCA_036834745.1 Prolixibacteraceae bacterium | reverse complement strand
TTGAAAGCCAAATCGAAACAGGTGGAGAAAGACTGGTAACAGAAAAGTTCCATGTTCAAAGTTTCAAGTTGGTCACAAATGACAGGAACTTTAAACGTTGAACTGGTTACATTAAACTGGTTACGTTAAACTTTTCGCTACTTTTGATGTGTTTTGAAAAAAGAAACCTTGAAGAAACTATGATCAGAAAAATAAATATTCTACTGATAGCGCTATTTGTTGGATTTTCAGCAATGGCCGACAATGTTCGGTTTATAATGGAAGGGCCTGAAATAGTTGGCCTTGGCGACCAGTTCAGGTTAGGTTTTACACTGAACGAAAAGGGCTCCGATCTGCAGTTGCCCGACCTGTCAAATTTTGATGTACTGATGGGACCTTCAACATCGCAGAGTTCAAGTATTCAGATCATTAACGGAAAGACAACCCAATCAACCAGTTTCTCCTACATCTTTGTACTTCGTGCCAAAAAGGAAGGGAAATTTACCATTCGTCCTGCATCCATTAAGGTTGACGGTAAGATATACGAATCAAACAGCCTTGAAATACAGGTTGCAAAAGGACAGCCTCAACAATCATCTGGCCAACAAAATCAGGCAGCGGAAGAAGAAGCCACTCCTACCGGAAACATCAGCAAAGACAACTTGTTTGTGAAACTGAACCTTGACAGAACCAACGTATCGAAGGGAGAACAAATAATGGCAACCGTCAAATTGTACCTAAGCCAGAATGTTCCACTCAGTGGTTTCGATGAAGTGAAGTTACCTTCCTACGAAGGGTTCTGGACCAAAGAAATAGATGTTCCGCAACAAGTTAATTTCACCCGTGAAGTTTATAATGGTAAAATTTATCAGGTTGGCGTGCTAAAAAAAACCATCCTGTTTCCACAGCAAACAGGAGCTATCCGAATCGATCCTTTCGAAATAACCTGTTTGGTGCGCCAGCGGGTAAGTCAGCAACGTGGATTTTTTGACGATTTTTTCGACAATTACAGAGTCGTAAAAGCGAAAGTTGTGAGCGACCCAACTACAGTCAATGTGAAGGATTTGCCCAATCAACCGGCCAATTTCTCCGGAGCTGTCGGTTCATTTAGCTTTTCCGGAGAATTGGATAAAAGCAGTATAAAATCGAATGAAGCCGTAACCCTGAAGCTTACCGTTAAAGGAAGCGGAAACCTTACGCTCATCAATCCGCCAAAAATTGAGTTACCCGAAGATTTTGAAACCTATGAACCCAAAACCAGTAACCAAATTACTGCAAATGACAATGGACTCAGCGGATCGGTTACGTTTGAATATCTTTTTATTCCAAGGTTTGCAGGAAATTTCACAATTTCACCTGTTCAGTTTGTCTTTTTCAACCCGGCAACCCGGCAATACGAAACCCGTTCGACCGAAGCCTTTAAAATAAGCGTTGAAAAAGGAACCGATGACCCGAATGCTTCAGTAGTAAGCTCTTACTCGAAACAAGATGTCAAAATGATTGGGAAAGACATCCGGTTTATCAAGCAAAATAAATCCAAGCTTAAACCAAAAGGAAGTTCATTTTACGGAACCACTGAATTTTACGCCATTTACCTGCTTAGTATGATCGCCTTTGCAGTCGTATTTGTTCTCAACCGGAAAAAAATTAAAGAAAGCGCAAACATTGCTCTGGTGCGTAACAAGCGCGCCAACAAAGTTGCACTGAAACGCCTGAAAGAAGCAGCCGGGTTCCTAAAAAACAACCATGCTGAAAAATTCTATGAATCAGTCATTAAAGCGCTTTGGGGATATCTGAGCGACAAGCTTTCGATACCCGTTGCTGAACTCAACCGCGAAAAAGCTTCGGCCACTTTACTGAATAAAGGCATTGGTCCGGATGTAGTTAACGAACTGATGAAAATTATTGACGACTGTGAATTTGCACGATATGCACCTGCCGCATTTTCGGGAACCATGAAAGAAATATACGATGGTGCAGCCAAAGTAATGGGTATTTTTGAAAAGCAAATCAAGTAAACAACAGAAACAATTATTCTCATGAAACGACTATGCAATACCATACTGGCTATCCTGATTACCACTACCCTCTTTGCACAGGGCGATCTGCTCAAAAAAGCAAATGAGCACTATGTGAAAGAAGAATTCAACGAGGCAATCGATGTTTACAATCAAATATTAATGTCGAACCTCGAATCCAAAGAAGTCTATTTCAACCTGGGAAATGCCTATTACAAAACCGCACAATACACTCAGGCAATCCTTTTCTACGAAAGGGCCAAATTGCTCTCTCCTGACGACGAAGACATCGACTTTAATCTTCAGGTAGCCAACCAGCACGTAATTGACTCTATTCAGGAGTTACCCGGAATTTTTATTGTCCGGTGGTGGAATTCGATCGTCAAAAGCCAAACTACCGACACATGGGCTTTTATCAGTATTATCAGCTTCCTGCTGTTTTTGACTCTTGCAGGATTGTACTTTTTTGCAAGATCGGGTGACGTACGGCGAATCGCATTTTGGTCTGCCTGTTTTTTGATCTTTATTTCACTTTTTAGCTGGTCGTTTGCCGCCAAACAAAAAAGTTGGATGGTCAACCATACTTTTGCCATTGTAATGCAGCCAACAGTAACGGTAAAAAGTTCTCCTTCAGAAAAGGGAACCAACTTATTTGTAATTCACGAAGGATTAAAAGTGAAAATTACCGACAAACTGGGTGACTGGCTCGAAGTCAGGTTGGCCGACGGCAACAAAGGCTGGCTTCTGACCGAATCGATAGAAAGAATATAATAAATGGTATTCATTGACAACCATTTTCTTTAATGGTTGTTAATAACCTTAAAATTTAGAACTATGGCTTATAATTTACTGAAAGGCAAACGAGGGATTATTTTTGGAGCCCTGAATGCCGATTCAATTGCGTGGAAAGTTGCTCAAAGAGCATTCGAAGAAGGTGCATCGTTTACCTTGTCAAACACCGGAGTAGCAATGCGTATGGGCGATACGGCCAAACTGGCCGAAGAATGCAACACGGTTGCTATTGAAGCCGATGCAACCAGCGTTGAAGATTTGGAAAACCTATTTAAACAATCCATGGAAGTGCTGGGAGGCAAAATCGACTTTGTGCTGCATTCGATAGGAATGTCACCAAATGTTCGCAAAGGCCGTCACTACAGCGATCTGGACTATAATTACCTGACAAAAACGCTTGACATTTCAGCGGTTTCGTTTCACAAAGTATTGCAGGTTGCCCGTAAACTTGATGCTATAAACCAGTGGGGTTCGGTGGTTGCCTTATCGTATGTGGCTGCACAACGTACTTTCTACGGATACAACGACATGGCCGATGCCAAAGCGTTGCTTGAGTCAATTGCCCGAAGTTTTGGATACATCTACGGACGCGAACGCAATGTACGTATCAACACAATATCCCAGTCGCCAACCCTTACCACTGCCGGAGCCGGCGTAAAAGGTATCGGACAGTTGCTCGATTTTTCTGAAAGAATGTCGCCACTTGGCAATGCAACAGGAGACGAATGTGCCGACTATTGCATCACGCTTTTCTCCGATCTGACAAAGAAAGTGACCATGCAAAACCTTTTCCACGATGGTGGTTTCTCTTCAATGGGAATGAGCCTGCGTGCTTTGACTCAGTATGAAAAAGGACTTGGTTGCGAGTGCGAGTGCGGCAAAGATGAACCTTGCAACGATCACCCATTTGATTAAATGAAACATTTTATTTCGATATAAAAAAACCGGCTCATCGCCGGTTTTTTTATTCTCAATTACCCCTGTAATCTTCGTCCCATCTGTCCATGGGATCACCTGGAAATGAAACTGTTTTCCACGAGAACTTAAAAACGTGTGGTTTTACCAAACGTTTATAATCCGCATAACTTAATTTTATTATTTCGGTATGCGTGCCGGCATTGAAAGCAATTTCTTTGTGTTCTGTCAGCGAATCGGCAACATAAACTGCCATACCGTAAAGATTTCCAAATGGTGGCATTGCACCTATTTCGCAATCAGGAAATCTATCTTTAAATTCGGCCTCACTGGCCAACGTGACATTTTTTGTTCCGAAGATTTCCTTAAGACTATCAAAATCAATATGGTAAGAAGCTGGTAATACTGCCATTGCCATCTCACCATCGATTTTAATCATGACCGTTTTTGCAAACTCTTTTCCTGAAACGTGAGCCGATGCCGCAATCTCCTGGGATGTATAGGCGCTTGAATGTCTGATTGTCAGATACCTGACATTGGTTTCATCAAGAAAGGCTTTTAGCTTTTTTACTGGCATAATCGTTTTTTTAAAGGTTAAAACAGCAAAATGAAATTTACTATTGAAGAAATTCAAAAAAAGCAACCCGAAGTCTTGAATGAAATTTTACATTAATTCTCAAATAATGTTTCAAAAAGGATTCACAATTATCGACGGTGAAAAAATATTTTCGATTCTATGATGTTTGGTTTAGAAATTAACCTGAGTTCGAAATCAACCCTTAACTCGCATAATATTCCTGATTAGCATATGAATATTCAACCCGTTTCGGGTTGAGTCCTATGTTAAATATCATTCCCCCAGTTGTAACTGGAAGTGATTAACATTAAACTCCTTACGAGTTGTGGAAAGCCCCATGAATCTTAAGGGCAGCGGCGGTTAACCCGTATCTGGGTTAAATGTTAATGACCTCCAATGAAATTGGAGGTTAACAATCGACCGAAGACCGCAACCCGAAACGGGTTGAATATTATTGGTATATTGCATCTACTGCAAACTCACCCCAGCCGATCACTCCGATCGCCTTTTCCCACCTTATTGATTTTCACCGCAACCAATTGATAATAAAATCCTGAATAATAAAACCTTAAAGCAGAAGCGAATAAGGGAATACCCATTGTGACATACAATACGGAAAGATAAAAAGGAGAAACGATTCCGGATTTCCGTAGAAATACGCCCATCGAAATCATTACTGTCATCATTAAAAATCTGTCTGTATGCCCATCATCAAAATTCCTTTTGTAAGCAACATTCCTCCGGCAAATGTCCAAACCAATGCGGCGATGAATAGAAGATTCCGGCGGGACGTATCTGGTTTAAAAGTATTAATCAGCATTTTAGATTCCGAATTTCGATTTGCAGTCTGCAAATTATTTGTCATTCATTGTCATTGGGTCATCTGAAGTCATCGCTTGCAAAGAACAACCAATGATAATAAATGACGCAAAGCAAATGACAACTAATGAACACTAACGGTTTTCTTCCGCAAATGTTCTTCCTCTTCTCAAAGCTTCCAGGTTCATGTTCACAACGGCTTCGCCTTTTCGCTCAAAAATGGTGCGGATGCCATTCTCAATTTTGGAAAATTCGATGTCGATAAAAGGAGAAGCAGCACCCAGCATAACCATGTTCGAAGCGCGCGAACTTCCAACTTCTTTGGCAATTGCATCGGCATCAATGGCAATAAAACGGGGCAGTTTGTGGATTTCGGCCAATACCAGTTCAATGTCGGGATAGTTTGGGATGTTGACAAATGGAGTGATGTTGGTTACCAGATAGCCCGTTTCGGAAAGATATGGCAGATAACGAAGCGATTCCATCGGTTCAACCGATAGGATCAGATCAGCAGATCCGCCGGGAATTAAATCCGAAGAAATGGGCTGATCGGAAATGCGCATGTGCGAATAAACGGCTCCGCCACGCTGGCTCATTCCGTGCGTTTCAGCTTGTTTAATGAGCAGTCCGTCGGCCAAAGCTGCCTCGCCCAATGTGGTTGCGATCGATAAAATCCCTTGTCCGCCAACTCCTGCCAATATGATGTCTGATTTCATGTTGAAGTTTAATGTTTAATTGAAAGTTGCAAATTTCGATTGGTCATTAATTGTCATTAGGTCATTAGTAGTCATTTATTGTTGATTCTCAATTTTAGGATGAAAAATGATAAATTAATGACGTGAAACAAATGACCATAAATGACTATTGATCACTGTGACTGAATTCTGTGACTGACCACTGTTTACTTCTGATTCCTCTTCCTGCTGCTGGTGCGCTGAATGCATTCGCGACGCGGAATAATTACAGAAACACCTTCGTACGCAAATTCCTGACGGAACAACCGAACCATTTCTTCATGGTTTTTCCGCAGCGGAACGATGGTATGAATGTGTGCAGGATCGACTCCAACGCCAATACAAATTGATTCAATTTTTCCCATTGCCGAAGAATCCTGTCCACCGGTCATCGAAACCGATTCATTGTCAGAAATAACAATTGTAATGCTGGACTTTTCATTTACAGCATCGAGCAATCCGGTAATTCCTGAATGTGCAAAAGTTGAATCGCCAATCATTGCAACCGATGGAATAAGGCCTGCATCGGCAGCTCCTTTTGCCATGGTAATCGAAGCGCCCATATCTACACACGAATAAATGGTTTCGTAAGGAGGCAAAGCGCCAAGTGTATAACAGCCAATATCTGAAAATACGCGGCCTTTGGTATAATCTGCCAACGCTTCGTTCATCGCCACATAAGCATCCTGATGTCCGCAACCCTGGCACAATGCCGGTGGACGGTTGGCCACTACTTCAGGAATATCGTAACCCTGAAAGAATTCTTTGCCGAGCGCTTTTGCAATTAAATCGGGATTCAATTCGCCATCGCGGGGCAAAGTTCCGTCCAAACGACCTTTGACCGGAGTTCCGTTGGCAAAAAAGCCTTTCAGCGATTCTTCCACCATTGGGGCGCCTTCTTCCAAAATCAATAATTCGTCGCATTCCTGATTGAGCCTTTTGATGAGTTTTTCAGGAAGCGGATATTGCGATATTTTAACCACCGGAAAAGGGCAAGTTCCGTTCGGATAATGTTCCATCAGATAATTGTAGGCAATTCCACAGGCCACAATTCCGAGGCTTGTATCTTCACCTTCTTCGTACCGGTTGTATTTTGACTCTTCTGAAAGTTTCAGGAACAAATCCTGACTTTGAAGCAATCCCTTGTATTTGCGACGGGCAATGGCCGGAAGCAATATAAACTGACGGGGATCGGCTGGCATTGAAAGCTGGTTTTCGTCGAGAACTTCACTGCACTCAACTCCTGCACGCGAATGTGCCATACGGGTTGTGATACGGAGCATTACCGGCACTTTGGTCAGTTCCGAAAGGGCAAATCCTTCGCGGGCCATGTCGTATGCTTCCTGCTGCGATGAAGGTTCAAGAATAGGAACCATGGCAAACTTTCCGTAGAAACGCGAATCCTGTTCATTTTGTGACGAATGCATCGAAGGATCATCGGCCACTGTCAAAACCAGTCCACCGTTTACACCTGTCATGGCGGCATTGATAAAAGCATCGGCTGCTACGTTCAGTCCCACATGTTTCATGCACGACATGGCCCGTTTTCCGGCATACGACATTCCAAGAGCAGTTTCAAATGCTGTTTTCTCGTTGGCCGACCATTTTCGGTGAATATTTCGTTCTTCCGCTAAGGGATGATCCTGAATAAATTCGGTAATTTCGGTAGAAGGCGTTCCGGGATATGCGTAAACTCCTGACATCCCGCCATCAATTGCTCCCTGTCCGATCGCTTCAACCCCCAAAAACAAATGCTTTTGCATAGTAAGTTTTTTAATTTCAAAATCGGGGTCAAAAATAGCGGATTCTGCCAGTAAAAAGCCCACATAAATCCTGTTTTATGAAAATTGACCGTATTTAGATTCGTTCTAAAAAGTATTCAGAAAAAATGAATAAATTGGCAATTCAATTATTCAACAAAAACCAACTAAACTGATTTACTATGAAAAACCTTCTGCTTTTTGCTGTTGCTGTTGCACTTCTGGCTTCGTGCCAGCCCAAACCAATTTCCAACGGATCGCCTGCCGATTTTAAAATCTTTAAAGGAACCAATGTTGCCCATTGGCTTTCGCAGTCGGAAGCACGTGGTGCCGAACGCGACAGTTTCTTTCAGGAAAAAGATGTGATAGCAATTAAAGAACTTGGCTTCGACCACATTCGGCTTCCCATTGACGAAGAACAAATGTGGGATTCAACAGGTGCACGCCACGAAGATGCGTTTAAACTGATGACGGATGGAATTGATTGGAGCATAAAACATCAGCTAAAAGTGATTGTAGATTTACATATTTTGCGTTCGCATCATTTTAATGCCGAAGTAAAACCACTGTGGACTGATTCCAAAGAACAGGAAAAGTTCTACCAGCTTTGGATAGATCTTTCTGCAGCACTAAAAAAATATTCGGTGGGCGATGTGGCTTACGAACTGATGAACGAAGCGGTGGCCGATGACCCTGAACAATGGAACAATTTAGTTGCCAATGCGATGAAAACACTTCGCCCAATTGAACCTGAACGCATCATTGTAATTGGATCAAATAAATGGCAGTCTGCTCAAACTTTTGATGTTTTAAAAGTCCCGAATGACAGGAACATTATCCTGAGTTTTCATTTCTACGAACCATTTTTGCTTACCCATTATCATGCAAGCTGGACACATCTCCGCGACTACACTGGTCCTGTGCATTATCCGGGAGAATTGTTGAGCCAGTTAGAATTTGATGCTCTGTCAGCAGATCAGCAAGCCATCGCAAAGAATTTTGTTGGTAAAGATTGGAACATGGAAAAACTGGAAGAAATGATGCAACTACCGATTCAGAAAGCAAAAGAGCTTGGACTTCAGTTGTATTGCGGCGAATATGGTATAATTGCCGGTGCTCCTGAAGAAGACCGAATCCGCTGGTACAACGACATGATTTCGGTTTTCAATAAAAACGGCATCGCTTCGGCCAACTGGAACTACAAAAGCGGTTCGTTTGGAATGGATCTCGGAGATGGAACAAAAAATGAAGCAATGATTCAGGCGGTCACCCGAAAATAAAATTGCCCTCTCCTTTAAATACATAAATGCCCGTTCAACTTTTTATGAACGGGCATTTATATGGATTTTTACTGACTAAAAAGTTAATTTGTATCGAGCCAGAGCAAATAAAGCAATAATGGATCAGCCGCAACTAAAGTTTAAATAAAATCGAGTAGGAGAAACGGGATTATTTCCCGTTTCGTCCACTCACACCACCGTACGTGCCGTTCGGCATACGGCGGTTCATAGAATTAAGAGCATTGTTATAAACTTCGGTAAACGAAAACAACCCAAGGTCTTTGAGGTAAGCATTTGTCAGTGAACATGCTAAGATAGGACTATTGGACGTGTGCCAGTAGCCTTTTAAAGGACTTAAAGGACCACCTTGCGGGGTGCCTTCGTCCGGCGGGCTGAACAGCCCCCAATCATTACACCCGATTCCAGATATGCCCGGATAAGTTTCAGTAAACGTTTGTCTTCTATCCTTTCGGACAAAAGGTACATCAGTTTATCGTGGTTTACCCGGTCGAAGAATTTCTCCAAATCAATATCAACTACTGTTTTATACCCTTCGTTGATGTACTCCTGTGCCTGTTTAATGGCTTGGTGTGCATTGCGATTGGGGCGAAAACCATAACTATGGCTGGAAAATTCCTTCTCAAATATCGGTGTCACCTGGGATATCGCCTGTTGGATCATCCGGTCGATTACCGGTGGGATATCCAACAATCTCACTCCTCCATCCGGCTTGTCTATCTCGACCCTCTTCACCGGATGGGGTTTGTAAGTATCGCCCAATATACTTTGCTTGAGACTTTCGCCATGTTGCCGCAAGAATGGTAGAAGTGCTTCCCCACTCATCCACCCAATTCATGGCTTTGTGGATCAGGTAAAATGAATTCTCATTCATCCGGACTGTTTTTGCACCCAGGGAAATCAGGGTGGCTGAACTGGCAACAAAGGCAGAAAGCTCTGCAGTTACGCTACCATGCTCAATAAATTGATCGTAAATGTTCAGGGCATCATCCACCGATCCACCCAAGCTGCTGATTTTAATGAGAATTGGATTTTTGGATTGTCCGGACAATTCATTTCGCATGAATTGTTTGGAGAAGGAGTATTGGCCGATTGGGCCATCAATAACGATTGTTTTTGTTGCCATTGCTTGCTTTATTTTCAGCAAGTGTATGGCATAAAAGTGGTGGGCTAAAGGACATAGACCACCGTAAAAAGCAGAAAATGATTAGAAAACGTCTCTTGCAGAACCATTTTTTTTAATCATTATTACAATCTGTTGAGAAATATACATTGGGACTGTTTTCTTTTCTTAATTGCAAATTCTTCGGAGGAAATGGTAAAGTACTGACACAAACTTTCTTTAAAGCTGGCATGTCTTCAATCCATAACATACTAATTTCTTTTTGCTGAGAAATATTTAAGCTGGTTAATGGATTAGAAGAGCAAACAAGCACATTTAATAGAAGATTATTAGAAACATCTAAATTTTTCAGCTCATTAGCACGACAACTTAATGATTTTAGCTTGACGTTTTTTGAAATATCCAAATGGAACAATGGATTGTATTCACAATTCAAATCGATCAACTCCGTGTTTTTTGAAACATCTAATTCTGACAGATTATTAAAAACACAATACAATGTTTTTAAAGCCGGATTTTTAGAAACATCCAGTGATGTGAATAATTTACCTCCACCGCATATTAATTCTTCTAAAAGTGTATTCTTTGAAACATCGAGCGAGCTTAATGGACAAGGACTACATGCTAAATATTTTAAACGGGGATTGAAAGTAACGTCTAATTTGGTTAAACCAAGATTATTATTACAATTCAAATATTCTAATGCCTTATTATTTGAAACATTCAAATCATTCAAATAATTCACATTGCAATCTAAATATGTCAAATTAATATTTTTTGTAACATCCAATGACGTTAATCTATTATTGTAGCATTTTAAACTTTCCAAAGAAGCAATGTTCGATACATCTAAAATTTTCAAGCTATTTTCATCACAATTAATTTCTTTCAGGAAAAAATTTTGGGATACGTTAAAAGTGCTTAGAAGATTATTGCTGCAATCTATTTTTTTCAAGGAAGTGATTATGGATAAATCAAGATATGTTAATTGGTTTTGACTGCAATATAACTCTTCAAGTTTTGGATTATCTAAATTTATATACCTGATCTGGTTCCAATTGCAATTGAGTATTTTTAAAGCTTTATTTTTTGATAAATCAACTAATTTTAAATTGTTTTGATAGCATAAAAGTGTTTCTAAATTGGTGAAATTTTCAATTCCTGACAAATCCGATATATTTGCTCTACTGAGATCCAGATGAGTAACAGCTTCTGTTTCATCACGACTGATTATACTATCAGCATTCAAATCATAACCCCTTTCAATCAATGCCTTTAAAAAGTTATCATCAGATATTCCTAGGTTTTGATCAAATTCATTGTCTTTGTTACATTGGTTAAATAATGCCAGAGACAATATTGTTATCATTAGAATTTTGACTTTTGTTTTCATTTTTCAATATCGGTGGTAACATTAAAATACCTGGCAGGCCAGCGTCAATCTGATAAGGATTCATATCCTTTGATTTATAGGTTAAAATATTCTTTTTTTTAACCGTCAGTGATTTACATTAATATTTCAATCCGTTTTGATACATTTTCAAATTTAAGTAAAATATTGGATACGATCCTAAAATATCAAACAAAAAGGTTTTCTACAGGATTTAATGTCGAACTTTTAATATCCTTTACTCGAAAAACGGATCGGAAATAAATCTCGCTTTTGAAATTTGAGTTCCGTAAAAGGAAACGGGATGACCGTTGCGATCCGGGGTATCTGATCCGGTGTCCAGGTCGAAAGAAACACGCAGTGGAATTTCGGGAGTACCGGCTACTTTATAATATTCGTTTTGGTCCAGCATGATGACTACCCATTTACGGCCAATCATATCATTAATAATGGCCTGAGTTTCCGGAGAGTCTTTCGGGATAAAGGCATTGAGTTCATTTTTATACCCAAGTCCATAGTTTTCCTGAGATTCTTTTTCGGTAAATGAGATACTTCCCGGCGAGCAATACATTTCAATGATATTTGCCGTTGTTTTGAAATTGGCGGTATTAAAGCTGATGGTGATATCATCCGGAGGAACCGCCCAAATTTTCAGGAGACCTCCAAGGTTGTCGGATGGTTTATTCAGTTGTTTCATACTCGGTCTTTGCCTTTTTACTAATTGTCCCTAATTCATACAGATTGTGCAAAACTATTCTTTCAATCTTGTTAAAAATTTCTCCGTTGAAATCCACCGGATCTTTCATTCCATTGCGGTAGAAGTCCTTTTTGATGGTTTCGTATTGCCAGGAGTTTTCATCAAACTGGAACCTTTCCTGAAACTTGGCGATGCTTTTAAAGGGTGGAATGCCCAGCGCGACATACACCCCAACGAACGACCGCATCATGCATTTGGCCCGGTCTTCAAAGCGTTTCCCAAACGCCACAATATCTGTTCTGGTCAATTCCCAGCCATACCGGTAAAAGTCATGCTGCGATATTAATACTTCTGCCTTTTCGGTGTAAGTACAGATTTGATCGGGGTATTGCTTGTCGCGTGTGGTGCTCGGTTTTCGCAGCAGGTTCAGAAAAAACCGGTTTACTTCCGGATCGGTGGTAAAATCTACCGGATCGGCATAATTGATGGAAAGGAACCGCTTGACGTAAGGCTTAACGGGAATGGTAACAACAAACTTTTCAGGCATAAAAAATCGGGTAAAATGGTTTGACACATTTCCCCGAACAGCTGATGCGAAGATAAGTAAAATCCGGGATGAATAGCGAATTTAAACAGCTTTAAAGAACCTATTACTTTCAGACTATTTCAATTGAATCAATCACGATTCACCAAGGGTTATTAAAACTTTCATTTTCGCAACGTTTGTCATTTTGCGTTCCAAATGTTCCACCCTTTTTTTGTTGGTTGAATGTGTTGTATGTTAATGATTTAACAGGAGGAACATTTCTTTTTTTATTTGTTCCAGAAGTTCCAAATGTTCCGGTTTTACCTTTGTTGGAACTTTTGGAACTTTTAGAACTTTTTATTTTCAATAAATGTTCCGGTTTAAAGTATTCTAAATCATAGTATTTAGTAGTGCTGGAACATTTGGAACATTTGGAACGCACTTTTTGAAAAATATCACTTTTTAACAGGGGTGAGCTTTCCTTCAGGATTCAATATAGCAGAAAAGAGTTTTTCATACTCTTCATAGGCCAGTCATTCATTGGCATAAAAATTATTGCATTGTCCACTTTGAATAAACAGCCCTGAATATTTGTCAGGCTAAAACTTGACTATGTATTTGCATTAGTCAGGTTAAAGCCTTACATTTGTTGTCAACAAGTCAGGTTTATACCTTACAATATGAAGAAAAATAAACTACAAATAGAACAATTGGAGTCAAAAATCAAGGTTTATACTCCAATAACGAAAATAGCAGTTCCTCCAACAGGATGGTTAAAAGCTGTTCGTTTGGCCTTGGGAATGTCGCTGCAACAATTGGCAAATCGCATTTCCATTACCAAACAAAGTGTTCAGGAGATGGAACAAAGAGAAAAAGACGGGTCTATTTCCTTAAAATCATTGCGCGAAGCTGCAAATGCGCTGGATATGGAGTTAGTATATGGATTTGTTCCAAAAGATGGTTCATTGGATGCATTGATTGACCGTAAAGCAAGAGAATTGGCAACCCAGATAGTCTCCAGAACTTCGAATACAATGAAATTGGAGGATCAGGAAAATTCTGAAATGAGACTCAAAAAAGCCATTGAACAGCGGACCGCCATTCTTAAACACGAAATGCCGAAAATATTATGGGATTAAACTTAGAGTACATCGATGGACAAACTCCATTGGAAGAAGATGAAAAAGTTGGATTACTCATTCCTACTATTGCTACCCGTGCGGAATTAGATGAGTTCGAGCAACAAAATATCGAAGAGGCCATTCAATGGGTACTTACCCGGCCTCTAAATGCAACTACAATTCTAACTGAGCTATTCGTAAGGAGCCTTCATAAACGGATGTATGGAAGAGTTTGGGGCTGGGCTGGTGAGTTCAGAAAAACCAACAAAAATATAGGTGTTGATAAATGGCAAATACCAACAGAATTAAAGGCACTGTTAGATGATGCATCCTATTGGGTAGAACATGAAACATTCACACCAGATGAAATTGCCGTGCGTTTTAAACACAGGATCGTAAGTATACATTGTTTCCCCAATGGAAACGGAAGGCATAGCCGGTTGATGGCTGACATTATTATCGATAAGATTTACAGACTGCCAGTCTTTTCATGGGGCGCAAAAAACCTTGTGAAACAAAGTGATACCAGAACAACCTATCTAAAGGCTGTGAAAGAGGCAGATAAAAATAATTACGGGCAATTACTTCTATTCGCAAGATCATAATGCCAGATTTGGAACATTTGGAACTTTTTATTTTTAATAAATGTTCCGGTTTAAAGTATTTTAAATCAGCGTTTTTAGTCCTGTCGGAACTTTTGGAACATTTGGAACGCACTTTTTGAAAAATATCACTTTTAAACTGGGGTGAACTTTCCTTCAGGATTCCATTTTGCCGAAAATAGCTTTTCAAATTCTTCATCGTTTAGCCAATCTTTGGCGTAAAATGTGCAGAAACGTCCCTTCTTTTTTTGTTCTTCAGGTTCACCATTGGGTTTGGCGGTATAAAACACATACCTTAATGATGGCCCCGGAGTTATATTGTAGTTCTCAACCAGCATTTCTCTAATTCTTGATTTTGGAAATTTATATTCAGCCGATTTGTTCAGTTCATGGCAAATATCATCAAGGGTATAATTTAGTTCTAATTGCAGAAAGTCCTGAAAGGCATCGCTGAGCCAATCTTCCAGTTCCTTATCAATGATTGATTTTGTTTTATCCATCACCACCTGAAGGGCTTCAGTAATATACTCTTCATCAGGAAACCAGAACCGGGTTGTTTTTATTGGATAATGCAAACGGCGGTTTTGAAGGAAGTTCAAAACACGCCGAAGTCTGGCGGCAAAGTTCCGACCCGAGGAACACGAATATTATCAGGCATATCCGATGGGATGAGTTTGCATAACAAAACGAAGTCCCAAAACTACACGGAAATCAGATTGAATATGCTGCGGAAATGGGTATCGAACATCATCTCGGACTGACCTGCGACCCTGTGGCAGGATTGGTTCAAATTCCGTGCATCGAGCGAAATGCCTTTGCAGCCGAACGTGCTTTGTCACACAACACCTACGCGCTGATGTCAGATGGACGCCACCGTATCAGTTTCGATCAGGTGGTTGAAACGATGTACAAAACCGGTAAAGATTTGTCGAATTACTACAAGGAAACCAG